>JAFGEC010000688.1 GCA_016931775.1 Candidatus Zhuqueibacterota bacterium
ATATGTTTCCAGGTTGAAACAACCACGCGATCAAAAAGACATCATCGGTGGGGGAGCTGTAAGTGTGGATATTGACGATGCTGTGCCCATGAAACAGGTGTATACCGTCATGAACGCCTTGGCTGAGATCATGCCCATCGCGCCTTTTGATCTCTATACTTTGCCTGCAAATGCGGATATGACGCTTGCTGAATACCGCGCAAAGAGCGAACGGGAAAAAGCGGAGCGGAGTGAACAGGATCGTTATCGTCAACCACAGCCCGTGGATGGCTGGCGCCGGTTTTACGCTCAAATTCCCTATCCCAAAGCCGCCAACAAAGCCGGGTGGATGGGCCGTATTTACGCCATTGGCCAGTTGAATTCGTCGGGCCGTGTGATAAAGATTGATTTTCCGTACCGGCAGGAGAACGAGAATCAGTATGGCTGTTACGATGCCGTGGAACAGGCCGTCCGCAACACAGAATGGCTGCCCGGCAAAATGCCCGATGGACAAGCCGTCAAAGGTCTGGTGGAGATCAATGCCCTTTTCCCGTCACAGCAGTGGTGTCTGGAGCCCGGGGAAAATGATATTCAGGGTAGAGCGCTTTTGGGGAATATATCCGAAACCGACCGCTATGTCCGGGTTCCATATCATCATCTGGTGAAAAATTCGGAAAAACTCACCCTGCACGGGCGGGAATTAAAACGTAGTGTGGATTACGAGCTGGATGACGTGATGACACTGCGTGTGGCGGATGATCTGGTCATCGAACCGGGTGACCGGATCGAGTTCAGGTTTTTGTACAGGTAAATGGTCGGCTCATTATTTGCAAAAATTTATAATAAGCCACGGATCGATCATGGATTTTGTGCGTTTTCTGCGAACTGTAACCTAAATTGCCCGCGAAACACACGGATTTTAAAAAATAATATCTCTGATATGTGAATAAACACATATATTAAACGGTATTTTTTCAAGCGTCCCGATGGGACGGAATTTTACTTTTGCATTACACCCGGCGATAAATCGCCGGGCTATTTCCGTTTGCCCCTGACGCGGTATGGTAAAAGCTGTACATAAGCTCGTTAAAAAAAATAAGACTTTGATTCGGGATCAACCCCCGGGTGTCCGCGCTTTTGAACATAAAAATACTCTATCGAGTTTAAACAATACGCGATATTAAAAAATAATCCCGGTTGAAAACTGCGCAGTCCCCGGGTGTTGGTTGTAGGGGTACAAAAAATCCCCGCGTTTTATGAGCCTTATAAAAACACCCGGAGGATTTGTATTTCTGACATGTTCGAAACTGAGATACATCCTGCCTTAAAAACTTGCACTTTTTTAAAAAAATATATATATAAATATTGCTTGAATGCGAACCACCGGTTTAGCAATTAAAATTGGGCAATTTCGACGCAAAAGATCGAATTTTCTCGCGAATACGATGGATGTGCCCTGAAACGTGGGGGGACTTTTTCAGGAATCGAACATATCAGTAAGGAGAAATACCGATGCACACCAGACAAACTTCTGCTTTGAAATTGGGCCACTTTTTTTTAATCACAGTACTTTGTACACTTTTCACCAGCTTAACTATTTGTTTCGCCGAAATCAAGGCCGATTTTTCCGGCCAGCCGCGTGAAGGCGAAGTACCGCTGACAGTGAAATTTACGGACCAGTCAGAGGGCCAAATTTCCATATAGATATGGAAATTTTAGGGCGGCAATCCCGCCTCTGCAGGCGGCAAAGGGCCACATACGGTGATGTATAAAAAGCCCGGCAGTTACGATGAAGACGGCGTCGAGTTTCCGAGCCTGTACCGTGGGGATTCCACCCACGTCAAAGTCACGGTGCACGGCACCGGTTATCTGAACGGCTGGATCGATTACAACAGGGACATTGACTGGGGCGATGCCGACGAACATATTTTCGCCGATAAAGGCAAACATCCCTCCACAAATTGGCGGCTTGATAAAATTACAAAATTTAGAGCTTTTTAATAATCGTTTGACCGGATCGCCACCCATAGAAATGAAGTACCTGGTCAAGTTGAAAATATTGGATTTAGCGGGGAATAATTTATCCGGCCCCTTACCTTCCGAATGGTCAGATTAATCGAATTTGACAGAATTAAGACTATTTTATAATAAGTTCACCGGACCATTACCTGCATCATGGGCAAATTTGGCCCGATTAGAAATTTTACACTTGGGGCCAATCAATACCAGTGGTACCATAAATCACCGGGAGCAGGCGTTTGGAAGAGTATCACCGGTGCGGTGGACAGTGTCTACGTCATCGAATCCGCAGGTCCTAAAGACGAGAGCAGCTATTATTGCGCAATCACAAGCTCGATTGTCACGGACATGACCTTATACAGCCGGTTATAAACGGTTATTGTCCAGGCTTCTACAAATATCGAACAAATCCTGTTACAGATACCGGGGAAGTTTAATTTAAAACAAAGCTATCCAAACCCATTCAATCCTGCAACATGCATCCATTTTGAATTGCCGGAACGGGATAGAGGATCAATTTTAAAACCTTATTTTTTTCTGTTCGACCTGGTGGTTCAACCGGAAAAACAATCAGAAATATGAATCAGTGTTACTCATATCCTGTTTATCCGGTTGATCCTGTTGAATAAATATAATTATATTATAAACAAATACTTAATGTCATATGCTATATAATGCATATCCCAAAGTAAAAAGACCGGATGTCTCGGCAGTTTTTCCCCGCGTTCAGTCCGCCCCGGTTTTCGTCAGCAGCCGGTCTATTTTTGATTTCACCAGCATGCCCGCCAGTTCGCGGTAACTCAACTTTCCCCGGGCCCGGCCGAGCCTGATGTACGCATCGGCGTTATTTTTAGGGACATGAGGCTGCCCGGAAACGGGCTTGCGCTGCAGTCTCAGTGCGTCCGACGGACAGGTCGAAACGCACAGTCCGCAGCCGATGCAGCGTTTTCCATCTATCAGTGCAACGGCGCCGTCAACTTGAATGGCGTCCATCTGGCAGCGTGATTCGCAGATACCACATCCTGTACACGCGTGTGGATCCAAAGAAACGCAATATGGACTGGCAACGATGGATGCCGGTTCGGGGTGGCGCTTGAAGCTCAAAAGCACCCCGCAACAGCATCCGCAGCAGGTGCAGATGGATGACGGATTGGCGGAATTACCCGGCTGTAAAACCAGACCCGACTCATTTGCCTGCCTGAGAATGTCCAGTGCTTCGGCACAGTCGATCTCGCGCGCCATGCCGTTATAAATATAGTAGGCGGCGGCATTTTCAAAAACGAGACAGCCTTCTTCGAGTCTGCCGCATCCTTCTCCCAGTAATTTTTTTTCCCTGCGGCATATACAGGGTGCCACCGCGATTTTCTTTTTTGACCTGACGATCTCTTCCGCCCGTTCGTATACCATCACATCGCGGCGGACGTTGATACTCTCCCCGACCGGGATGGTGCGCAATTGCGGCGTCTTTTTCCAGATTTCCGGATCAAAATACGTTGTTAAATATTCTTCAAAATCTTTGACATTGTCCGCATCGAGCCGGTTGAGCTGGAACTCGTAAATCCCGATGACGTACCCGACAGCCTGGTACATTGGTTCCTCTTCATCTTTGTGGAAGACAAAAACGAGCCCTTTTTTCTCCATATTGCGCAGTATTTGCCGGGTCTTTTCCAAAGGGAGTTTTGCCCGGCGGGCGACCACCCGGGCGTTCTCCTCGATCAGGGACAGGTGTACGGCCAGGCCTGCTTCCTCCGGCGTATAAAGCCGTTTCAGTATCCGCATCTCGACGCCGTTTTCCGAGCGGGGGAATCCGGACGGCAGATTGTCCAGGTACAGGGCGAGTTTTTCATAGATGTTTTTTGACACGCTGTGCTTTCTTTTTCATCAAAAGTACCAAGAATCATGTAATATTGCAAGTTAAAACAGTTCCGGGGTGGTAACACCTCAGTAACAGATGGATAAAAGCATCGAAAATTTAGCATTCTTTGCCTCGCGCAGAGAACACAGAGGCACAGAGGTGATTGAGATTTCTGACTATCTCTTTGTATCTCCGTATCATATCAAAGGAAGTTTAATTCAATCCAAAAGATTTTAAGTATATATTTTTTTTTATTCCATTTATTTCAACAGAGATCGCAAAGGTGCGCAGAGAATCATTTCGAGTTTTTCCTTTGATTTTATTAAAGTAATTTTGGTTAATTTATCGTGCCTAGCAATCCTCCAAGTTCAATATTAACAACAAAATCGTTATCATGTCGTTATTAAGGATTTCGCGGTCAATATCGAAATTCAGCATATCATCAGTAATTCATTAGTTTGAGTTTTTCTCTGCGAATCCTCTGCATGCTCGGCGATCTCTGCGTTAAACAAAAGGTTTTGTAGCAAATCATAACTATGAAATTGTAGACCTTGATTTACATAGTATCTCTGTTCGAGGCAATTTTTTGAATTTTGTAAAATTCTTTTCACTGGATGCAGTAATAAAATAACGTTGGCGAGTGGCAGCCACTTTTGTGCGACAGTAATTGGGTGAATTTAGTAGTGACTGGGGTAGTCACTATTCATGGGCAGGTTTATATATTTTTTTCCTCAACAAATTTCAACAAATCCCCCGGTTGACATTCGAGCTCCCGGCATAAAGCCGTCAGTGTGGAAAACCGGATGGCCTTTGCTTTATTGTTTTTGAGAATCGACAAATTGGCTTCGGTGATGCCGATTTTGGCCGCCAGTTCGTTGAGTTTGATGCGTTTTTGCGCCATAACGACATCCAGGCGTACGTCTATACTCATTTTTTTTCCTTTAAATGGTTAATTTCAAGTCATCCTGAATTTCCGTGACGCGCATGTAAATGTCCGAAATGACGAGGATGATTAATCCAAATACAAAGAGTTGAAATTGAAAATCTGGAAAAATGCGCGTCCCTACATGTACGTTGTCCGAATTGGCGACATAGCTGTTATAGGTGATGATCAGGTTGAGTACAAGTTTTACCACGAAATCCGCAATCGTATACAAA
>JAFGEC010000114.1 GCA_016931775.1 Candidatus Zhuqueibacterota bacterium
AGGTTATGGCGAAAGTAAACCACTCGCCAGCAACGAGACCACGGCAGGACGCGCCGCCAACCGTCGCGTTGATGTTGTCATTCATCCAGAATCCGTTAAAATGTCACTCCTCACAAAATAACGTTGGCGCTGTGATGATGTTGGATGCGACGAAGACAAACCATCCATAAGTTATAAAAAAGGAATCGTGGCTCCAGGTGTCCGTTTCGGGCTTGAAGAAGTTTCGAAACGGAGCCCGATTCGTAGGCTGTTTACAAGGTGAAGCGAATTTAAAGTGTTCCAAAAGGAGTTTATTTTGAATAAAATAGTTTTTATCGAACCAAAGTCGCCCAACCTGCATATCTTTTCACAATTTCTGCTGCCACGGCTTGGCGTATTTATCCTTGGCGCAATTGTAAAAGAATATGGATGGGACGCTGAAGTAATTGTAGAGCAATCCCAAAAAATTGATTTTGAAAATATTGCAAATGTTGATATGATCGGAATTTCAACAATCACGCCCACAGCTCCACGGGCATATGCTATTGCGGACAAGATACGGGCATTGGGTATCCCGGTCATTATGGGTGGACCCCACGTTACGTTTCTACCGGATGAAGCGCTGGAACACGCAGATTATGTGATCCGTGGTGAAGCGGAGGAAGCGCTGATCAGCTTTATTGAAACTTGGGAGAACGGAAAAGATTTTTCGCAAGTGCCTAATCTTTCCTATCAAACTGATGGCAAAACCTTACACAATCCGATGAAGCCTTTATCAAGATCGCTTGACGAAAATCCATTTCCGGATTTTAGTTTGTCACAATATGTTAGAAACAAGATAATAGGTAAGACTACCATCCCTGTGCAAACGTCCCGAGGGTGCCCTTTTCATTGTTCGTTCTGCTCGGTTACAGGAATGTTTGGAAACGCCTATCGATTTCGGTCCACGGAAAACATCATTGAGGAGCTTTATCGTTACAACCACAAGAAACATTCCATTTTTTTCTACGATGATAATTTCACAGCGAACCGGAGACGTGCCAAGGCGCTGCTCCGACGCATGATCGAGGAGAAATTCAAGTTCAGATGGTCCACTCAGGTACGAGTGGACATCGCAAAAGATCCCGAGCTCGTTTGGCTCATGAAAAAAGCGGGATGCCACACAGTGTATATCGGTATGGAGTCGGTCAATCCCCAAAGCCTTAAATCCATGAAAAAACAGCAGACCGTTGACGAAATGGCTCAGGCGGTCAAGGTACTGCACAGGCAGGGGATCCGCATCCATGGGATGTTCGTATATGGATTCGACGAAGACGATTGGCACACCGTAAAAGAAACCGTCCGCTTTGCCAAGCGGGCGAAATTATCATCCACACAGTTTTTGATTTTGACACCACTCCCAGGATCTAAATTCTATAACCAGGTGACGCGCGAAAATCGAATCCAGTTCCACGATTGGGCGCTGTACGATGCACACCATGCCGTATTCATGCCAAAACGGCTTTCTCTGTTCGAGCTTCAGCGGGCTCAAATTTTCAGTCACTCAAAGTTCTATTCGCTCGTTCAAGTTATCCGTCGCGCGTTGTCGTTTGCATGGGTAGAATTTGCTATAGCCGTTTACGCTCGCAAACTCAATCGCCTATGGCAGAAGAAAAATAAAACGTTCCTGAGGGTAATGGAGCTCTGCCGTACAAAAAAAGAAGCGAAAATTTTTGTCGACTACCAGGAACTGGTTCGGTTTGAGGATGAAGTTGCATGAGCAACGATATGATTTTTTTAAACCAGAATACAGAGATGTGAAATAATATAATTATCTTTTTAAAAAAGCATTTCCGGATGAAAACACATGGTTTTAACCAAAAAAATATAACCACAAATAAATTATTTGATATTGATGATTTTAAAAAAGTAAATGATACTTATGGCCATCAAGATGGAGATGGCGTGCTAAGAAAAATAGTTTATATAATAAAGAAAATTTTAAGAAAATCTGACCTGGTGGCACGATACGGAGGCGAAGAATTTGCTATTATTATGCCAGAGACATCTGTAGAAAAAGCTTTTGCTGTTGCGGAAAGGATCAGAAAAAATGTTGATGATATTCTTCAATGTAAAGAGCTAAATATTACCATCAGTATTGGAATAGGTACCTTGTCTGAAAAAATAAATTCTGTTTATGATCTAATAAGTAGTGCAGATGCGGCTTTATACAATACAGAGCTAAAGGAGACAGTAAAAAAAGAGTCGTAAAAAACGTTTGACCATCAGCCGCACCTGACAAAACTGTCAGGCTTCAATTGAAGGCTGGCTATATATATATATCATAAAATAAAAAAGGATATTCATCTTGGGAAAAAATATAACAGATTCAACAATTGATCGGATTGCTTTCATTGGAAATTATTTACCTCGTCAGTGCGGAATTGCAACTTTTACAACCGATTTGTGTGAAGCCATCGCTGTTCAATACAGTGAAACAACGTGTATTGTGCTGCCCGTTAATGATATTGAGGCCGGTTATACGTACCCAACACGCATTCGATTTGAACTTACAGAAAAAGATATTGATTCCTACTTGAGAGCCTCAGATTTTTTAAATATCAACAATGTTGACCTGGTGTGTCTGCAATTCGAGTATGGAATATTCGGCGGAAAAGCAGGAAGCCACATCC
>JAFGEC010000689.1 GCA_016931775.1 Candidatus Zhuqueibacterota bacterium
CGGCAAAAACAGAGATCGGTGTCATCACCAATGCTTTGTTGGTCAATTTATACCGCAAACAATTGATTGAAAATCCACCTGATTATATAGATGTCAGCGCCGACGGGTTACCGGACGCTTACAATGCCATCCGGGGTAGAAACGCTTTTTCGCTTTTGGAACCTAACTTAATCTGGTTGAACCGGCATTTCTCCGACCGGCTCTGGCTTACACCAACACTGCACAAGGGCAACATGGACGATCTGCCAAAGTGGATTTCTTTTTACAATGAAAAATTTAATATTACCCGTTTCTCCATAGGTTTTTACGCAAATTTACCCTATACGGATCAGACAATAAAGTTGACGAAAGCCGATTATCAGCGGTTTACACATTACATTCTGGCTGACCTCGAAAGAATAAATTTAAAAAGTCCCGTTAAAATGATCATCGAACTTGATGCCAATCAACAATTACTTATCGATCAGCTGGAAAATTTTGGCGCACTTCAGCCAGGCAAGGCATTCGCACGTGATACTCTGCAGTTAAAAAACGGTCTTACGCTTCACTTTCATATTGCCCGTAAACCTGTCGGTCTTTGGAAAAGTGTTCGTGTGTCTCCGGAAGGATACTGGATCGCCGCCGAAGACCTGCTCCGTGTACGCGAATACCCCCGGTTGGCAACAGCCAACGTTCGGGAATGCGATTACAATGCAAAAATACTCTATATTACCGGACTCGATAGCCGACGTTTTTATACTCTTTATAAGCAATCCGAATCAATGATGGTTCCATGAAAAACTACTTTTTGTTGTTGATAGGCTTTTTTGCTTGTTTTTCCCTTCAGTGCCGGCGAACGGTCGCCCCTGCCAAAGACAGTATCGTTATCGCTGTTGAAAATGATATCCAAACCCTGGATCCTACCGACCTGTCGGATCCCTATACCAGTTGTATAGTTTGGCAAATATACGAGGGTTTGCTTTTTTTGGATGATGACGGTCAACCGCAAAATCTTTTAGCAGAATCCTGGTCGGTCAGTAAGGATTTCAAAACCTGGACTTTTAAAATTCGGCCGAATGTTTACTATCATCCATCGGAAATTTTTCCCGACAGTACCCGAACGATGACCGCTTTTGATGTGAAATACAGTTATACCCGCTCAGCACAGAGATTTGGCTCTTTTGTGTTTTCCGGGTTGGTGGAAGGTGTAGATGATTATATTGACAGAAAAAGTTCAGACGTTTCAGGCTTTGAAGTCGTCGATTCACTTACATTTTGCATTCGTTTGCTCCATCCGCTGCCTACCTTCATCTATCGTCTCACCAGTCCTTACCTGGGTATTTTCCCCCCGGAAGCCATCGAGAAAAAACCGAAAAAATTCGGCGAATCCTTCTGTTCTGGAACCGGACCATTTAAATTCCGTCACCGTACTGAAACCAGTGTTGTACTGGGAAAAAACGACAATTACTGGAGACCGGTATCGGGAAATTTGGAAACCATCAGATTCAGGGTGGAAAAAAATGCTCAGTTCCGCATGACTCAGTTTAAAAACGGACACTATGATCTTCTCCAACTGCCGTTACAGTTTATTCCGCGTTTTGGCCCGCAGGACTCGACGCGACCCTCCAAGTACAAATATTATTCTAAAACGACTTTGAATGTGCATTATCTCGGCATTAATTGCGAGAAAATAACCGATGTACATCTGCGCCGGGCAATCGGCTATGCTATTGATAAAAAGGCCATTGTGGAAACATTTCTGTACGGCCAGGGATTACCGGCATCCGGCCCTGTTTTGCCGGGACTGCAGGGGTATTTGCCGCCACCCGGTCTCCCGTATGCCCCCGATTCGGCGAAATTCGAACTGGCAAAAAGTACCTATGCAGATGAACCCATCATATTGCTCGTGAGCGACGCGCCCAATAGTGAGCAACTGGGCCAAATCGTACAAAGCCAATTACATAAAATCGGTGTGAATGTAAAATTGAGAAAATTTGATTTTAATACCCAATTATCCAGGCTTTTTACCTCTGAAAAACCGGATATGTTTATCATGTTTTCCGAATGGGTTTTTGCGGCACCCGAGTTTCTTGTGGATTCCTATCATTCTCAAAAGATTCCCAATCCTAATTTATTCGGCTACAGAAATTCTGTTGTTGACCGTATGCTGGATAAAATTTTTTCCACAGACAACAGGGATGAGATAAATTCGCTCTGCTTTAGGGCCGAAAGAATCGCCTTGAACGAAGTGCCTGCTGTTTGGCTTTTTCATTATAAAAAGACATTTATTATGAATAAGAGCATGGAAGGCTTTTCTGTGAATGCACACAATCACTGGAATCTCGACTGCGTGAGTATTGGGGAAAATTAAGGTCGTCATATGTTATTTTTCCATCAGTATCCTGAATTTGAATTGGGTAAGGGATTATATATTGTATTTCACGCGGTATCGTAAAAAAATGAATTTAAACATGCGCGATAAAAAAAAAATAACTATCGTCCATTCACTATTTTATTATATCAGTTTGATTTTTATCATGCTTTTGGTGGTTTTTTTGCTTTTTACCGCCCTGCCTGCCGATCCGGTGCGGCTGATGTTAGGTGTAAACGCATCCGAACATGCCGTATCAGCCTTACGCCATGAGTTGGGATTGGATCAGCCCTTATTTCAACAATTTTTCAGGTATATAAAACAACTCCTTATTTTTGAACTGGGTACATCTTACGTTACCCACCGCCCCGTTGCCGGTCAAATAATGGAAGCCTTTGCCATAACTGGTCAATACGTCATTATTGCCATCGGAGCCAGCATGACCGCCAGCCTGTTGTTCTTTCGGTTGTTTTTTAATCGACAAAAATCACAAAAAATTTTTTACGGTATCTGCAGCTTTTTTACCAGCATTCCCGGATTGATTATTGCTGTAGGCTTTGGCGTTTTATTCCTGAAAATAGATATTCTTGCTTTTATCCCTTCTATGTATACTCGAAATCTTTTAATGGCATCGATTGTATTATCGGTTTATCCCACCTGTTCATTATATCAAATCCTTGTGCAAAAGGGCAGGGCAGTTCAAAAAACGCCCTTTATTACTGCTGCGGCGAGCTACGGATTTTCTGAAAGAATTATTTTTTTAAAATATCTTCTGCCGCACTCGTTACTGCCCTGGCTGGCACAGCTGTCCAATATAGCAGCCTCTCTGCTGGCAGGTTCCGTATTTATCGAGTTGGTTTTTTCCCTGCCCGGTGTGGGACGTCTGGTTGCGCAATCGGTATTACGGCACGATTATCCTATGATGCAAGGGATTGTTCTGCTGACATCATTCTTTTTTATTTTAATCAATTTTTGTTTTGATCGATTGTACCGTCTTTTTATGAGTGCCTGAGTGCGGTTATTGTATTTGACAATCATTCTGGGATTATTCGTGGTCACATTTTTACCGGTGACAACTGCCTTCCAATCCGTCGATTTGGACAACAGTCTGTTACCGCCGTCTATAAAACATCCTATGGGTACTGATGAATTGGGCCGTGAAATCTATAGCAGGGTGCTGCGAGGTCTTGGGCTGTCTCTGCGGGTTTCCATCGCCGCCTGGTTCGCTGCACTGGTTTTGGGATTATTTATCGGTTCATTGGCCGGGTATTTTGTAAACGGTTGGTTCGATAAAACCGTAAATTGGGTGATTTCCCTGGCGTATATTTTACCTTTTATGTTTTTTTTGA
>JAFGEC010000115.1 GCA_016931775.1 Candidatus Zhuqueibacterota bacterium
CTAGTGAAATGAAATGTAAGGAATAAATTGGAAAAAAAATGACAAATCAACAATGGGATAATCTGCTCAACGTCATCAAAGGTGATACAACCAAACCACCGGTCGGGTTTATTATCGACAGTCCCTGGCTTCCCAACTGGTATGGTATAACCATTTCAGAATATTTTGCCGATCAAAACAAATGGCTGGAAGCAAATTTCAAGGCTATCAACGAATTCCCGCAGGTTATGTTATTACCGGGTTTTTGGTCGGAATACGGTATGTGCACAGAACCGTCTGCATTTGGTGCACGCTGTACTTTTCCAGATAATGAATTCCCCCATGCCCACAAAGTGATACAATCAGTGGATGATATCAAAAATCTACCTTTGCCAAACCCAAAGACCGACGGACTTTTACCGTTTGTTCTTTACCGGCTCAAATGGGCGGAAAATAAGATTAAAAAAGCCGGGCATGAAATACGTTTTGCCGTTGCCAGAGGGCCGCTCAATATCGCCAGCTACTTGATGGGAACCACCGAATTTTTAATGGCTATGATGATGCAGCCGGAGGAAATAACATCTTTAATTGAAAAGATAACATCTTTTCTTCAAAATTGGATAGAACTTCAAAGGAGCACTTTTCCCTCCATAGACGGAATTTTACTGCTGGATGATATTATCGGGTTTATCGGTGAAGAACAATTTAAAATTTTTGCCCTGCCGTTTTTTCAAAAATTGTATGCTGCCGATGTGAGTGTGAAATTTCTCCATAACGATGCCGCATGTAAGGTTTCAGCACCCTATCTGGAACAGATGGGGGTAAATTTGTACAATATGGGGATCGATATTTCGCTTTCGGATTTGAAAAAGTTGACCCAAAACAAGGTGACCTTGCTGGGAAATATCCCTCCTCGTGATATCTTGGCAAAGGGAGGCCCGGAAGATGTCCGGAAAGCCGTTCATGACCTTTTAAAAACATTAAATGATAAATCGAGGATTGTACTGTCTTGCGGCGGTGGAATGCCGCCTACGGTTTCCAGCGATAATATTCGGGCGTTTTTAAAAGCTGCGGGAGCATAGGGTATGGGCACACGAACGATTGTGCATATGATTTTCCTTATATCTTTTTTCCTCATATCCTGTTGCGCCGGTCAGGATGATGGCTACCGTTTATGGTTGAAATATAGCAACATTCAGGATGTCGACCGGTTAGATGAATATTGCCGTTTTGGTGGTATCTATGTTTTTGGTGATACGCCGACTCATTCAATTATCCGCCGGGAATTGCGACAGGGATTTCACGGTATTTGCGGAAAAGAGATACCGCTTCTTAATAGTCCAGAAAACGCCGGCGTTCTTGTGGGTATTTACGGCAAATCCGGTATTATCCGTCAAATTATACCTGAAATAGACACACTTCAACTCGTCAAAGACGGCTTTTACATTCGTTTTATAGTTTCGGAAAACGACGGCCGGCTTGTCGTAACGGCAAAAACCACTCCGGGTTTACTTTACGGCACTTTTCACCTTTTAAGAATTTTGAATACGGAAGTTACACTGCAGGATATAAATTTTTGTGAAAATCCGAAAATTCAGTATCGACTGCTGAATCACTGGGATAATGTAAATGGTTCTGTAGAAAGGGGTTACGCCGGTAGAACCCTGTGGAAATGGGACGAGTTGCCTGATACAAAACGGCAACGCTACGAGGATTATGCACGTGCCAATGCTTCCATTGGAATTAACGGTACCGTTTTAAATAATGTCAATGCCAATCCTGTTTTTTTAACACGTGACTATCTGAAAAAAGTAGCTGCCATTGCTGATATTTTCCGGCCGTATGGAATTCGTGTATTTCTTGCCATAAATTTTTCGTCTCCCATGTCCGGCAGGTTTGATCTTGAGAACAACCGGAGCGCCGGTGTCGGCAAGCTCGATACAGCCGATCCGCTGAATCCCAATGTACTCAAATGGTGGCAGAATAAGGCCCAAGAAATTTATCAATTGATACCGGATTTTGGAGGTTTTTTGGTCAAGGCCAATTCCGAAGGAATGCCTGGACCGCAAAATTATGACCGCACTCATGCGGAGGGTGCCAATATGCTGGCTGAAGCACTGGCCCCTTTCGGTGGTATTGTGATGTGGCGTGCATTTGTTTATAATGCGGACGTGGATCCTGACCGTGCTAAACGATCATATTTGGAATTTGTACCCCTGGATGGCCAATTTAAACGGAACGTGTTCGTTCAGGCGAAAAATGGACCCATCGATTTTCAACCCCGTGAGCCGGTACAGCCTTTATTCGGAGCTATGCCGAAAACCCCCATGATGCTGGAATTACAGATCACTCAGGAATATCTCGGCCACTCTACACACCTGGTCTACCTTGCGCCCATGTGGAAAGAATATTTACAGTTTGATACATTCGCACAGGATTCAGGTTCGACGCTCGCTTCGATAATTGATGGCTCAATTTACCCCTACCATATGACAGGGATTGCGGGTGTCAGCAATATAGGTGACGATCGAAATTGGTGCGGGCATCTGTTTGCACAGGCCAACTGGTACGCGTATGGTCGTTTGGCCTGGAATCATGAATTGACGGCGGAACAAATTGCCGATGAATGGATCAAACAGAGCCTGAGCCGTGATAAAACCGTGCTTTCGGTCGTCAAGGATATGATGCTGGGATCTTGGGAAGCCTGTGTCAATTATATGACGCCGCTTGGTCTGCATCACATTATGCAAGTGGGATTTCATTACGGGCCCCAGCCTGATTGGTCCGGAGGCAGACGGAAGGATTGGACCTCGGTGTATTATCATCGCGCGGATGAAAAAGGATTGGGATTTGACAGAACATCGACCGGCAGCTATGCCACGGCACAATATTTTTCACCGCTTTCTGAACAATTTGAAAACATGGAGACGTGTCCCGAGAAATATCTGTTGTGGTTTTTTCATGTTCCCTGGGAATACAAAATGAAATCCGGTTATTCCCTGTGGGAGGAATTGTGTTTGCACTATTATACCGGTACTCAGTATGTGGATAGTATGATCGAGCAATGGAACGGCCTTGAAGGTAAACTCGATCCGAACCTTTACAACCATGTAAAGGAAAAACTGCTTCGGCAGCAAACCGACGCAAAAATTTGGCGGGATACATGTCTGAAGTATTTTCAAACATTTAGCGGTATGGATATATTCCAGACAACGGAAGAGTAGTTAGGCATTTCATTCTACATTATTCCTATTCACGGGGTGATATTTAGCACAAAAATATCAATTGACTCTTGACTTTTGGTGATTTTTCATTACATTATTGATATATTCCAACGCGAAAATCTTGTGAAAATCGGGTGGTTTTATAAACCGTCTTTCCGCGCTACTGATGAGATTACGATTACAGCTGTTTGTTTGGCACCAGATTCATTTTTAAATGGTGGGGGACCGTATTCATTAACCGAAAGGGGTTAAAAAATGAAGAGATGGCAATGTTTTTCAGTGGTTTTTCTCGTTCTATTAGTGGTTTATACCAATCCGCCGGCGCAACAGCCTTGCAACGCGGATTTTTCTGCAAATGATACTTCTATTTGCGCGGGAGATTCAGTTATCTTTACCGCCAATTACGCTGGTGGGGACGCTTATAACTGGACCTTCGAAAACGGTACACCAAATGCCGCCTCCGGGGCAGGGCCGCATACTATTTTCTATTATACGCCAGGCAACTATGATGTCGAACTCTGGGTGACATGTGGAAATGAGCGTGTAAACGAAAAGAAAACAGATTATATCACCGTGACCAACTGTGCCTGTATTTCCTATTTTGAGTGGGAAGTGCTCGAAGAATGTGTCCCTGCCAGATATCGCTTTTACAGTACGGCCGTCGGCGCAACCAAATGGGATTGGATGTTTGAAGGCGGCACGCCATCAACGGCAACCGGTGAGGGACCTCACGAGGTCGTCTTTAACGCGGCCGGCCATTATAAAATCAGATTGAACATTGAATGTGCACAAACCAAAGATTCACACAGCCGTTCAAAATTCATCGATATCTTTGATTGTGACGATTGGGGAGATGCACCGGACTCGTACAGAACGAAATCGGCGGTTAATGGTGCAAGGCACAGGGTCAATGCAGATATTTTTCTGGGTAATGCCATTGATATCGATCCGGACGGTCAACCAATGCTGAATGCCGACGGTGATGATTTGGATGCAATACCGAATGATGAGGACGGAGTGCAGTTTTTAACCGGACTGGTACAGGGACAGCCGTGCAATGTTGAAGTCAGGGCATCGGTAGACGGCTGGTTGCAGGTTTGGGCGGATCTTAATATTAATGATAACTGGGCTGATCCGGGTGAAATGGTTTTGAATCAGACGATCGTTGCCGGATTAAACAACCTCGTTTTTAATGTACCCCCGGACGCCAAACCGGGCACCACTTATTTGCGGTTTCGCTATAGCCTGAACGGCGGGTTGGACTACTGGGGATTGGCGCCGGAAGGTGAAGTGGAAGACTATGTGAAGGAAATTTTAGAGTCATATCCCCGGAATGACCTGGGCGATGCGCCGGCGAGTCAGAATCACTTCGGCGTGGATATGACCGCTTATCCTGTCGGTGGCCCTCCGGGTGTGCCCGCACGATATCCGACTGTTTATGATCCCACTTTGAGTATGTTCGGTCCCATTCACTTATGGCCCCATGAAATCGCATGGCTGGGAGATGCTGTGAGCCTCGAAAATCAGGCCGATATGGGACCGGATGAAGATCCGCAAAACAATATCATTCCCGAAATAGACAAACCGGATTTGGATGGAGCCGATGATGGTGTGATTTTTCCACTAAAGTTCCCGGTTTGTGAAAAAACAGTCTTTGAATTTAATGTTACCGTTAAAAACGCCTGGCCTGAGCCCATGTATGTCAATGTCTGGATCGATTGGAACCGGAACGGTACGTGGAATGACAACGCCGAGTGCCCCGATGGGAACGTGGTGTCGGACTGGGCGGTGCAGAATCAAAAAATTATACTGACGACGGTGGGTGTTTTTACTTTTACTACGGATCCTTTTATAACAAAGCCGCTTATTGAAGACGGTGTGGCGAAGGAAATGTGGATGCGAATTACATTGTCGGAGTTACCCTGGGATTTCCCGTATGCTGACGCCGGCTGTGGTCCTAAAGATGGGTACAGATACGGTGAGACGGAAGATTACATATTTGTACCCGAAATAGTAATAGATAAATTGGATTTTGGAGATGCCCCAGATCCTGCTACGACGCAAGGATATCCCACATTACTGGTTCACAATGGAGCCAGGCATTATATCAAAGGTCCGTTTTTGGGATCGCCGCCGGATGCGGAAGATGACGGCCGGTCCTCCCCGGATGCCAAAGGAGACGATAATGATAACACGGATGATGAGGACGGCGTTTATATTCCGACTTTGGTCGCCGGTCAAAGCGTAAATATACTGGTCAATGTTGGCGGCGGTGGCGGTTATATAGCCGGATATATTGATTTTAACGGTGACCGAAATTGGGATCCTCAAATTCGTATAGCTTCGACTGATTTTTATGCCGATGGAATGCATACGATTGTTGTCAAAGTTCCGTCTAATGCCGTTATCGGTCAAACTTATGCCCGTTTCCGCATCAACAGCACCAATCCTAATTTGCCTCCTGACGGTCCTGCTGACGATGGTGAGGTTGAAGATTACGGCGTTATCATCGAAAAGCCCATACCCAATTCCAAATGGGTACAACTGCCGGACCTCACAGCCAACGGTATCGATATCAAATTGGATGAAATGCGGCATCTGGCGGATGATTTTGAGTGCAGGAAACCCAGTCTGCTGACGGATATTCACTTCTGGGGTTCCTGGCGTAATGATAAAAAGGGTCGGATTGCCAGTTTAACGGTATCGATATATTCTGACGATCCTCCGGGTGACGGTGGTTCTGATCCGACTAACAATTACTCTATGCCGGATAAATTGCTGTGGTCAAGAAATTTCGCAAACATTGCTAATGAAATAGCAGAAAACCTGGTTTTTACCGTTGATAAACCCGGTGAATACTGGGCCGATCCGTTGAAAAATTTATGGAAACCAGGCGGAGATTCTAAAGTTTGGCGGGTTGACCTTCATATTAATCCCGACGATGCCTTCATGCAAAACGGTACAGAAGATAAGCCGGTTATTTATTGGCTTGCTCTGACTGCGGTTACGGAAGCCGGTGAATTCGGCTGGAAAACGCGTCAATGGCCCGACCATTTTATGGATGACGCGGTATGGGACTATGGTTCCGAATTGCCTCGTCAATGGAAACCATTGGAGTATCCCAAAGAACATCCATATCACAAATCGGATCAACCTTCAATCGATCTGGCTTATGTCTTAACTTTTCAACCTGTTGAGGAGGAAAAGCGGGATTGGGGTGATGCTCCGTATTTTCCGGAATATGGAGGATATCCCACGACAAATGTAGACGGTGGCGCGAATCATATCATAGACGGCCCCTGGCTGGGGCCGGATGATGACGCCCCGGATAGCGATCCCGACGGACAACCTGAGCCGGCTGCCGTGGGTGATGATGTCCTTGACGGAAATGACGATGAAGACGGTGTCGACATTCCGGTTTTATTTAGCGGCACATCGGCAACCATAACAATGCATGTAAACGGTGGCGGCGGTGTCGTGGAAGCTTGGATCGATTTTAATAATGACAAAATATGGCAGCATCCCGGTGAACAAATTTTCGGCGGATACTTGCCGGATGGTAGCCATAACCATACATTTCCAGTCCCCGGTGGATTAACATATGATCATACATATGCACGTTTTCGAATCAGCCGGAAAGGCGGACTCGGTCCAAAATTCGCCGCTCCCGACGGAGAAGTCGAGGACTATCTGGTCCGCGTTCGCAAAGAGGAGGAGCATCCCATTAAATGGTCGCAACCACCGTTACGAAATTCCGATTCGCCGGAACCCGACTGTTACTGGGGCTGGGATGTCGTGTCCGTTTATTCAAAACGGATCGTCGCCGATGACTGGATTTGTTTCGATAAACGTCCTGTTACCGATGTACACTGGTGGGGCTCTTATGCCGATTGGAATGCGGATGCGCCACCGGAATATGGTCCGCAAAAATTTCACATCGGCATTTGGACCGATGTACCGGCCGGTGCAGATATTGAATACAGTCACCCCAGGGAAATGCTGTGGGAATATACGGTTGAACGGTCAGAGCTTAATGAACATTACGCGGGATGTGATTTTTATCCTGAAATGATGGACAAGCCGGATGCCTGTTTCCGATATGACTTGATTCTGCCGGAACATGACTGGTTTATTCAACCCGGTGATACCACCGTGCTCTGGCTCAGTATTGCTGCGATTTATGAAAAAGTTCCAGACAATTACATTTGGGGCTGGAAGAGCCGCAAGCACTATTTTATGGATGATGCCATTGTTATAGATGATCCCCTGATGCCCCATCCCGGTTCGGTATACATCAAGGGTAAACCGGTGATGCACTCCTGGGATATGGCATTCGAGCTGACGACCAATGCCACTACGGAAGATTTGGATTTCGGCGATGCACCGGATCCGAAATATCCAACGTTGAGTATGAGCAATGGTGCTCGTCACCGTATTGTTGCGGGATTTTTTCTCGGTGCCGGTGTGGATGCTGAACCTGAAGGCCAGCCATCCGGCGATGCGCAACGGGATGATCAGAACGGGCAGGTCGATGATGAGGATGGTGTGATTCTGTCCAACACCTTGAGCCTCGGACAAACATTCAACGTCCGCGTTCGGGCTTCGCAGAATGGTGTGCTGAATGCCTGGATCGATTGGAACCGGAACGGAAGCTGGGCGGATCCCGGCGAACATTTTATTCCGGATAAGCAGATTCCACAAGGGGAAACTGTTCTGAATTCTTTTGCAGTACCGGATAGCGCTGTGCTTGGTGAAACCTTTGTACGTTTCCGGTTTTCCAAGGAACGCGCCCTGTCATACGATGGTTTCGCCGCAAGCGGTGAGGTAGAAGATTACCGGGTGGATATAATTGAAGGCCCCGGTGAAGCAAAACATGATCTCGGTGATGCACCGGATAATTCAAACAGTCATAATATTACAAACTTTGTCGCCTATCCATCCGGTGTTGTAGGTCGATTCCCGACTGTGTATGGCGCCGGTTCACCTCCATACGGTCCCCTACACCTGTATCCGCGGAAAGTTGCCTGTCTCGGACGGGATGTGACACTGGAAAATGAGGCGGATACCGGACCGGATGAGGATCCTGATAACAATATCGATCCGCCGAATAATGCAGCGGATATGGATCTGAGGGACGATTGTATTGTTTCCATGCCACCCTTGCTGCATTGTGCGCCGGTTAACTTTCAGTATTCCGTCCATTTCTTTTCTGCCGATACAATTATGTATTTAAATGTCTGGTTCGACTGGAACCGGGACGGCGATTGGAATGATACCATGGAATGTGCGGATACATCAAATGTTTATGAGTGGGC
>JAFGEC010000116.1 GCA_016931775.1 Candidatus Zhuqueibacterota bacterium
AAAGCTGCTGAATATTGACCAGGATCTGTTTCAAACGCTTCAGCCGGATGTCATCAATGATGTTTACGTGTCATTGTTAAACGACGACGGCGCGATTATCAGCCAGCCTTACGAGGCAAAAATTGAACAGCTGCAATATAAAAAACCGGCAACACTGGATTTTCTGCTGTTGCAGGACATGGATGCCGTTACCGTCAATATCACCTACGGCAGAGGATCGGTAACTAGCCCCAAAATATTCTTGCAAAAGGATGCCACCGTCAATAAAGTGATCGTTCAGTCCGAGCAGTTTTCTCAGGAAGCCCAGTTGGGGAGTTCGGCATCCCTGGATTTAACGCTGGAACTGTTCAGCGGCACGACGAATACCTTTAAACTGGAGGTCGTCAACCTGCCGGAACAGATTAACCGGTATTTTACGGATCCGGAGACGAACGCACGATTGAGCCAGTTCAAATTTACGGAATCAACGAACACGAGAAAAGCTGCGCTGGTCGTCTCCCTGCCCGACCGTCCATCCGAAGAAATAAAAATCGACATACCTATTCCTTTTTTCGTGCTCGTTATCCCCCGTGATCAGGCGTTAAAAATGGGAAATAAAAGTGCTCAACAATGGTCCCAGAAATCGATTGATTCACTTGGTGTGGGTTATGTCAAGCTGGAGCTGGTTCCCCGGGGTACCGGTAAACTCCTTGTCCGCGCTCCCCAGCTTTTTTATGCCATAAAAGCCGATGAAAATGTTCACATGACCATGGAATTGATCAATGAAGGATCACGGCGATTGGACAATATCGAAATTCAGGTGGACACACCTTTCAACTGGGGAAAAAGCATACAGCCGCAGCACATTCCCACGCTGGATATTCGGGAAGAAAAGACGATGCAGCTTTTCTTTACGCCACCGGAGGGTACAAGTGTCGGACGTTATGAGTTTCGCATTCGTTCCACCTCCCTTTCCAATAACCAGCCGGTGAGTGGTGAAGACAAATCGGTCATCGTCGAAGTACAGGCCGAGACGAATGTTTTCGGAACGGTTGTCATTATTATTTTAATTTTGGGATTTACGTTAGGTATCGTTGTGTTCGGCGTCCGTTTGTCCCGGCGCTAGCAAAAGTTATAATACGTTAAAATCAGAGGATCATAATGGATAATAACAAAAAAAATGTTCAGGAAGCAGAGCCGTTACTCGAGGCAATAAACCTTACAAAGATTTATGATGACGGTGTGACCGCCGTAGATCATGTTTTTTTCTCTGTTTTGCCCGGTCAAATATTTGTCATGCTTGGGGCAAACGGCGCCGGAAAAACAACGACGATTAACCTGTTTCTCAACTTTATAGAGCCGACGGAGGGTGAGACAAAAATAGCCGGTATAAGCTCCCATAGAGAACCGTTACGGGCCAAACAAAATGTAGCCTTTGTATCTGAAAATGTCATGCTGTATCCCAATTTTACCGCGCTTCAGAATCTCGATTTTTTTACCAGGCTGGGCGGAAAGGATTTTTATACCCGGAAAAATTACGGGGACATTTTACTCCGCGTGGGTCTGGATGAAACAAGTTTTAACAAAAAGCTCAAAGACTTTTCAAAGGGAATGCGGCAAAAATGCGGCATTGCCATCGCCATAGCAAAAGATGCCCCGGCCATACTATTGGATGAACCGACATCCGGACTCGATCCAAAAGCAGGGCATGAATTTATCACCCTATTGGCTTCACTGCGTTCAGAGGGCAAGGCGATCCTGATCTCGACGCACGATATTTTTCGCGCAAAAGAAATCGCCGACATTGTCGGCATTATGAGAAGCGGCGAAATGGTGATGCAAAAATCCAAAACGGAAATCGAACACGAAAATTTGGAAAAACTTTATCTTGAGTATATGATGTAAGTAAAAAGATATTTCCCCGGAGTAATAAAATGATCAAACTTTTTTTACAAAAAGAAATACGTGATATTTTAGGCAGCAAAAAATTTGCCTATTCATTCGGCGTCTGTTCCCTGCTGATCGTTTTGACGTTTTACGTCGGAGCGAAAAATTACCGGCTTTATAAGGCGCGATATGAAGCGGCGCAAGCCGAAAATCTTCGCAAAATGGAGGGTCTTACGGACTGGCTGCGGGTAACCGATCACAGGATTTTTATGCCGCCTCAACCGCTTGAAGCGCTTGTAAACGGTATTTCAAATGACATCGGCAGAACCGTTCGGGTTTACGGCCGAGGGGAACTGACGGCCATCGACAGCCGTTTTAATGACGATCCGGTTTTTGCCGTATTCCGGTTTCTGGATTTGAACTTTATTTTTTTAATCGTCATTTCACTGTTCGCCATGCTGTTTACATTCGACGCGGTCTGTGGAGAAAAAGAGCGGGGAACTCTGCGGTTGTCGTTTTCCAATGCAATCGAAAAAGACAAGTATATTATTGGAAAAACGGCCGGCTTGTTTCTCGCGCTGGGAACGCCTCTGCTGGTTTCATTTTTTGTCGGAATTTTAATTCTGCCTTTATCGGGCATTCAGCTTTCAACCGAGGAATGGGTAAGGCTTGTGATTGTGATCGTATTGGGTTATCTGTATTTTGGCGTGTTCATTTCCCTTTCGGTTTTCATTTCCGTATTCAACAACAAATCCACTCATTCCTTTTTAATTCTTTTGGCCATATGGATTTTGTCCGTATTTATTTTACCCCGGTCGGCTGTTTTGCTGGCGGGACGGGCGGTTGATGTGCCGTCGGTCGACGAACTGGCCTATCAAAAAGGGCGGTTCCGCACCCAATTATTCAATGAGGACAGAAGTAAAATGGAAAAATTCAAACCGTCAAAAACAGGTGATATGGAGGGGATGGCGAACGAGTTCCAGAAATTTATGGAAAAGTTGTCGGATCAGCGTGAGGAGAAAATCCAACAATATGAAAAACGATTGAATGAAGAGCGCCGGAACAAACAGGCCATTCAGCAAAAATATGCCTTTGGGCTGTCAAAAATATCTCCGGGGGCTGTATTATCACTTTCCATGGCAAATGTCGCCGGAACGTCGATTGAGCTAAAACAACACTTT
>JAFGEC010000690.1 GCA_016931775.1 Candidatus Zhuqueibacterota bacterium
ATTAAATTACATTAACTTAGCGAAAGGAGGTGCGTCGCACCTGTTCTGTCCCACCCGAAAATGAGATTTTACTCCAAAAGCAATAACCCAAATGCCACATTTGTTTGTCCTGGCGGTATACGAAAGAATATAATTTTTCACTGGACGAAAGTCAAGAAAAAAGAAAACAATTCAATAGTGTTGTTTTTCGGCATTGTACAGCCATTCCAAATCAACGCATGCAAAAGTATCCGTCAAAACAATCGTAACAATTCCCGTGGAAAGCCTGAAAATCTTCTTGATATACAAAAAAGAAATTTTTATTTTAGATTGATCGTTTTCGATATCGATAAAGAGGGTTTATGACTGGGATAATTCATGAACGGTTATTAAAACTACTCTGGAATTTTAATGGTCATCTATCGGTACCGGTGTAAATCGACCAATTCACAATCAAAATCACAAAATATGTGGGGGATACTGCGTTTTTTAGCGATGAAAATTCAGTTAATGTGACACATACGGAATACAGAACTATGATATGACGGAGGAAAAATGATGGGCAAAGCTGGCAGACAAGCCGGATATGTCCTATTGCACTTGTTTTTACTGGTGTGTTTTTCTCCAGGTTTAGCTCAAACAGAATATAGTAAAAAAACCGCCCCATCAGACACGTGGCCCGGATGGCGTGGACTTGAAAAAGAAGAGGTATTAAAAAAATCAGGAATTCCTGCTATTGGCGACACCATCCAGAGTAAAATATTCAGTATACCTGTTGTTGGAAAAAGTTATTCATCTCCTGTTATTGCGAATGACAAAGTTTTATTCTGCAGTAATCGGGGACTGGTTACAACAATTGAGGCCAGCAACACCTGAAAAAAATTTCCGAATGTGATCTGGGTGAAAAAATCACAGCTTCACCGGCACTGATAAATGATCAGCTATTTGTACGAACGGAATCAAGATTGTTTGGTTTTCAAAAAAAATAGTTACGGGGTGCGGTTCTGTGATAAAACTGGCCCTGGACAGTCAAAGATGGTTCAGAACCGTACCTGACATTGAACATAGAACAGGAAAGACCTTATGCGACGGCTCACAACTTTGGTGCGGTTCCTGCTCATTTTCACCGATCCGGGTATTCACCCATAGAATCCGCACATTTTAAAAAATCGTAATTTCAGGTTTTCCATATATTTATCCAAGTTTTCCACACAAATATTCAAGTTTTTAAAATTATTTTCATACATTATAAACAGTCAACCTGAATGTTATATATGTCCCCCGGCTTAGAGCGGCAATAATTCGGATCAACCAAAAAGTTCTTTTGCCAAATTTGACAAAACTGGACCAAAATTACCCCAATCCATTTAATCCAACGACAACCATAAATTTTGAAACAGATAGCCAATGTGCTGTAAAACTTTCAATTTACAATATTACCGGAACGCACGTTCGAGAGCTTGTGAGTGATGTTTTAGCGCCGGGGAAGTATTCCGTGATTTGGGAAGGTACTGATGTTTCCGGCAGTCATGTAGCAAGCGGTTTGTACATGTACATACAGGCTGGCAAGTGATCAAATGGTTAAAGCTCGAAAAATCATTTTAACACGTTGAGCGCATCAACACCGGCTCGCAGCCCCGTGTTTCTAGATTTTCACTATTTTTATAAAACTTTTGCAAAAGGCAAATTTTACTGTGCGTGAATTATGACACAATTATCCAAATCCATTCAATCGCTCCATAGTCAATACTTTAGAATTAACAGGACCTGCTCACCGACTCCTAAAAATCAATAACAGTTTATAAAACATCCAAAATTATTCAAGTCAAAAAAAGATTCATTCCACCCGCTCAAACCAGGGCAATCTTTCCAACGGTACATCCATGGTGACGGTCTGCGGACCATTGAGCACCTCTCCCCTGTCGCTCTTCCATTTCCCCTCTGGTATCACAACCATACGCGACCGTGCGCCTTTTTTCAAAACCGGCGCAACCATAATTTTTTCGCCCAGCAAAAACTGATCGTCAATATTCGCATAACCCTGATGGGAAAACATGTATTCAAGATTCCGGATAATGGGTTCTCCGGTTTTTGCAGATTGCTTTGCCAGATGCAGTATTTTTTCACCAAACAATACGTGCAAATCCGCCATATCCTTACAGATCTGAAAATTTTCCGGCGACAGGATACGCCAAGGGGCAACGGAAAATTGCATCATCGGCATGAGAGCATGGCACTGCGCCGAACGAACCACTAGTTCCTGGTCGATTTTTTCAAGATCGAGAAAAGACCTGAACTCGCCACCGCCAATCATATCAGGACAAACAAATGCGTAACCGATCAATCCCTGGGCAATAATATTCGGTATCAATTGGCCCAGATCATCCCAGTCATGCCGTTTGTCATGCAGCCGCTGGGCCAGCGCCTGCCCGCCAAGTTTCCAGCATGCCCGGTATTCATTCAGCGGGTACTCCAGTCCGAGCCGGGCCCACTCTTCGGTATGGTCGTTGGGAATCGTTTCTTTTTTAAACGAAACGTAATCTCCAACGTAAAAATAGGTATCTCCTCCATCCAGTTTAAATCCATCCACACCATACTCGTTTTTCAGCCCTTCCAGTTTGGCCTGAAACCAGATTTGGGCATCGGGATTGGTAAAATCGATCACGGCGCTAAAGCCGTTCCACCATTCGACCATAGCCGGTTTAAGATCGGCCCTGTTACGGATAAACATATTTTGCATTCTCAATTCACGGAAATCGGGCGAGTCGGGACTGACAAAGGGGCACAACCACAACATGACCTTAAAGCCCATTTTATGGAGTTGATCGATCATCTGCTTCGGCCGCTGAAATTTTGCAGGATTAAACTCCCATACCCCGTAATCATCCTGCCAGGTATCATCGATCATAAAAACACCCGGCGGCATTCCATTATCCTTGATAGCCGATGCATATTTTAAAATA
>JAFGEC010000117.1 GCA_016931775.1 Candidatus Zhuqueibacterota bacterium
ACAGGCTGCTCCCTTTGTCGTTCCGGCAATCGTGACATTGGCGCCGGGTAAAGGATCACCCGTTTCGGCATCCAGTACCGTACCCGATATTTTCCCGGTGGTCTGTGCAATTGCCGCAACGGATAATAAAAGACAGAAAAGCAACAGTTGCAGTTTGTTTAAAGATAGCATCATTTCCAGAACCTCCATTTTTAATTTGTGACACCAGAACTACTTTTTGGGTTGTGTTAACGTTAACATATTTATTCATGACGTGAACATCGGACAAATTAGCAATATATATTTATAGTTTTTAACGCGAACCGCCCTTAATAGACGATTCTTACGTTTTGGGAATTTTCCCAACCCCCCAATCGGTTTTGGAAAAATCCACAGGATCCCCGGAGGCATTTAAAAGTTTTTGCAGTTTTTCCTGCAATTCCTGCACAAGCGTCCTGTTTTCCGCTCTATCGCAAAGATTTTCCGTTTCCATGGGATCGCTTTGCAGATCGAATAACTGCCGTCTCCTTTTACCGTCGACATTGTAAACGATGTATTTCCAGCGTCCGGTACGAATTCCTTTTTGAAAATTTTTATAACCAAACACAACGGCTTCACGTCCCGTATAATCGGTTTGGAAAAATGCGCCGGCAAATCCCGTTCCGTCAACCGAGGCGGGAATTTCAAAGCCCAGCAACTCACACAGCGTCGGGAAAATATCCAAAAGATAAACCGGATTTTTCCGCCGTTCGGCCACGGGCAAGCCGGGCCCCGAGAATATCAACGGTACATGAACGCTGTGTTCATAAACATTTTGTTTGCCCATCAGACCGTGCTGGCCGACGGCCAGACCGTTATCACCGGAGTAAATAATCAGCGTATTTTCATATTCTCCACTATCGTGCAGTGCCTGCAGAATTCTGCCGATCTGAGCATCCAGATGGGTGACCATGGCATAATAGGCGGCAATGTGTTTTTTTATTTCTCCGGGAGTTCTAGGAAAAGGCGCCAGCATTTCATCGCGTATCTCGAGCTCGCCGTTATCGAACGGATGGCGCGGTTTAAAATTCGCCGGCAGGGGAATCGTGCCGGGATCGTACATATCCAGATACTCTTTCGGCATGGAGCGGGGATCATGGGGAGCGGTAAAAGGAACGTACATAAAAAACGGCTTTTTACTGCAGGACTTTATAAAATTGACCGCCGCCTCGGCAAAAAGCTCGCTGGAATGTTTGCCGTCTGTAATATGATCGTAATTTTTAAATGTTATTTCATTAGAAGACCACGGATGCTCGATGACAGGCGTTACGGTTTCGTATTGACCTTCAGGATCAAAGTGGTAACAGGGCACATTCCAGTGGTCGCTCATCCCGCCGAACAAAATTTCACCGCCGGCATCAAAACAGCGCGCATAGGCCCGTTTGCCGTTGTGCCATTTACCGGTGCCGAACGTCGTATAGCCGTTTTGCCGGAAAACCTCAGGCATCATCACGTGATCCTCCGGTATCACACGGCCGTCCTCTACAAGCCGGGCCAGCGTCCGTCCCGTCAGCAGCATGGCACGGCTGGGCATACAAACCGCGCCGTTGTTGCCGCCCATGATGTAGGCATTGCTGAACGATACGCCGCTGTTCACCAGTTTGTCCAGAGTCGGCGTAATAATGTCTCTGTTGCCGAGAGCATGAACGGTGTCGTACCGTTGATCGTCGGCAAATAAAAACAGTACATTTGGTTTTTTATTTTTGGTACACATAAAAAGAGGCGATAACCCCAGGACGGCACCGCCCAAAGCGAGTGTACTCAAAAACCTACGGCGCGGGATGGACATGTAGATCTCCGTTTTGACCAAAATGCGGAGGTGAGTCATTTTTTATACATAAAAATTAAGATAAGAAATATTATCGAAAATTAAAAATGAAATTATTCAGGAAAGGATGAAAAATGATGGGCCGCTCCGGCTCCCCCGCTCGTGCGAAAACGCTCTTTTATTGGGTCCCCGGATTTTTCCGGCCGGTCGTACAATTTTCGCTCCACTAAAAAACGCGGGGGGATCCTCCCACCGCAAAGCGGTGTCCGCACGCTGCCCGGCCCGCTTTGCGGGCCGGGCGATCGTGCTCCGCTTTATTTGGGTAAACAGATCGCCGGGACTTTTATGGCTTTATAATTTATTGTTATTATTTATAGTGGTTAATATTCTATTTTTTTAGCCACAGATCGACTCGGATCCCGCTCAGCGCATAGCCGTCAACCTTTAAAAAACACCAGGGTATCCCACAAAATTCTACGATGCACTATATTTAATATGTTGATTTATATTAATTTAAAGGATGGAATAATTGTGAAATAAACAATTTAATGGTTAATATGTAGTTTTGTATTTTGTCCTTTTTTAATTCTACTGTGATTTCGACTGATTGATCGCGCAGAGCCGCGGAGCCGCAGAGGGTACATCGAAGAGAGATAAGGTTCAAGTCAAGAGTTTTGTCAAAAATTTCATTTATTATAATTCATTAAAAATAAAAGTCTACGTATTAATCCAAATTGCCCGGCTAAAATCTCTGTATCTCTGCGGCTCTGCGCGAGGTCAAAAAGAAATACACAGAAGTACAGAAGCCTGTTGTCAAATAAACATAATTAATTTATAAACAAATACTTAATATCATATGCTTTATATTGTTTATCCAAAAGTGAAAAGATCGGCTGCCTTGG
>JAFGEC010000691.1 GCA_016931775.1 Candidatus Zhuqueibacterota bacterium
CCCCCGGCCGACAGTTTATAATCCGGATTCTGATAAAGGTAGGTAAAATTGGGAACCTGAAAAAAATGTCCGTAAGAAAAATGGATGACACCGCGGTCGGTAATGGGATAGGCAATCCCCAATCTGGGATTTATCGCCATCTTGGGTTCATTTTCCTTATGCATAAACGCCCGGCGCTCTTCCGGCGTATACTCGGTAAACTGCTTTATATATTCATCCCGTTCCTGGGGGGAGAGGTTGGACGGCGGTTCCTGCCAGTTTTTGTATTTATTTTTATTCTTGAATGGAAAATATATATTTGGATCGTTGGGATCACTGGGGATTGTTGCATTGGCATCAAAATAATCAAACCGTAATCCGAGATTGACGATAAAATCACTCAATTCCAGTTTGTCCTGTACGTAGGCGGAAAATTCCCGTGGTTTTCGCACCATACCGTCCCAATGGATACTCGATGTTTGTGGAACCATCGGCTCGAACGGAAAAATGGGACGGCCCTCATCATTTATTTTCTCTTGTACGCTAAAATTTTGAATATCAATTTCATGAAGACGCGCTTCCACACCCGCTTTGATCTGGTTTTTTCGGCTCATTTGGCTGGTTAAATCAAATTTTGCAATCCAGTATGATGATGTACGCTTCTGATGTTCCCGGTTTACACCGCCATTCTGAAAACTGTAGGATGTAGGGACATTATCATAACTCGGCTCGACATACCCATCAGGACCGTTGGGATCGGGAAAATACTCGAACGGAATCCGCTGTTCAACAAGTTTTTTCAATTCAGCTTTGCCTTCTGTTGTACTGGGATCAAAGGAATAAGCGTCGATTCCCAACTCTTCATCTTCCGGCACGCGTACGAGATACTTAACCGTCGCCAGAGGATCCTCGTACACATAACTCTCATACTCGTTTAAAAACCGGTTGATCTTAAATTCGTAAAAAGTATTGTTTGACAATACATGATTCAGCGATACGATATGGGTCATCGCATTTCCAAATTGTTGCGGAATGCCATATGGACTGTAGCGCTGAGAGTGACTGTAGGTACGGTCATTTTTCCATTTGTTTAAAAAGACGTTATAGCTGAGTTTAATGTCCGGCGTTGCACGCCACGTCAATTTTACCTGACCTGAATTCCGCCAGTAGGGATTCATGGGCACAAGACTGCTGTCCCCCGGATTTCCCTGTGGGGTAAACCAGTTACGTCCGTACAGATATCCCTCTTCGGCAAAAGAGCGACCGTTCAAGAAAAACGACAGTCTGTTGCCCGTAAAGGGAATGGGGCCGCTGAGAGACAACTCTAAATTATAAATCGGATTAAATTCTTTGAGCGGATTTTCAGAAACACCCGTACTTTTATTGATGCCTGTTTGGGGATCAGGTTCGACATCCACACGCTCCAAAACTTCGTAGTGCCTTCGATTTGTTACATAATCTCCGACATATCCCTTCATTTCACCCGAATAATCCTGTCCGCCTTCTTTGGTGATAATATTGACAATTCCGGACATAGCCTGGCCGTATTCGGCGTTGAAAGTCCCACTTACTACCTGCAATTGCTGAATCGAAGCATTTTCGACATTGATACCCATACGGCCGTCATAAAATTCTGTCGTAGAAATACCATCAACCCAAAAGGCGACTTCACCAGCTCGCCCGCCTCGGATATGCAAGTCGTCCCCTGTTCGTACGATACCGGCCTGCATTTCAAGGACATCGGTAACCGTCTCCACCGGTAAAGCGTCGATTTCCTCTGTCCCAATCGATGCCAATGACGAAGTCATATCCATCTGTACCAGAGGACGCTCGGCCACAACACTTACAACAGCGTCCATATCCAATACTGTCGATGCCAGTTGAATATTCATTGTAGTGGTCAAGTCGATATTCACTGTGACCTGTGCTATTGTTTTCGTCTGATAACCCATCATCGATGCTCTGAGCTCATAAATCCCCGGCGGAACATTGATGATGCTGAAATAGCCTTCTCTGTCCGCGGCGGCACCCATAGTGGTGCCGGCAATGGTGATATTCGCGCCGATGAGAGGTTCTGTTGTTTCTGCGTCGGTAATTTTCCCCATGATCTTTCCGGATGTTCCTCCGAATGTCGATGTGGAAAAGCACAAAATAAAAATAAAAGTGATGAAAATAGGGGCGGTTTTTTGCATTCTTTACTCTCCCGTTAGTTAATAGACACATGTGAAGAAAAAGAATTCGAACTTGCCGGATAAAGAGATGTTCGCCGTGCCTGAAAAGACGGCACGGCGAATCGGGCGATTCTGGAGCCTTGAATTGAAATCGAAATAGTACGAGAGGCATGGCGAACATGCAATTACAGCAGACAAGTTTTTAAGAAGAGGAGAAAAAGCATCTCCTTTCCTTAAAAACTGCTCCTGAATCGCCCGATTATACTCGAGGCTTTTTTTATTACAACATTTTAGAATGCTTCTAAAAAACGCAATATCGATATTATTTTCCGGACAATCGAATAATTTTTGTAACCGAGTCAACAGCAAATACCTCCTAAAAGATGGACGTGATGATGGAACGTTTGGGAATCCATGCCTGACAATCGATCATCCGAATATTTTGACGTAAGAAAAGTTTTAACGTTTTTAATATTTTTTACAGCCATTTTTTATTTTCTCATTTTATGAGGAATTTTCGCAGACGTCATACAAAAGGAGAGGAAAACATCATTTTGTCTGCTATTGTTCTCTCATTCTGGTAAACTCTAAGAATGCTTTATATTAAAATATCGCTCAATAGAATGCTTCTAGAGAAACCCAAACAAGTGATCGTATAGAAAAATATTTAAAAAATTGTGTATTTTATAAAAATTTTGTTTATCTTTTGCTGACAAAAAGAACAGCCGTGACTTTTAAGATGAGCACATTTGCTAAAAATTGCACCAAATTTGAATATTTCAAAATATGTTGTTTGTACTTTTGTCTTATATTTCATTCCCCCCTTTTCGCATATTCACAAACGATGAATATGCTCTTTTTCCATTTTGAGCCAAGGGCATACCATTTAACCCAGGATGTTATTGAAGACAGCATAGACCATTATATTAAAACCTATGGTGAATTTTTATATGATCCGGAAAGTTTAAAAGCGAGGATGCAAGAGGATTTTTCATTCGCACAGGACCAACTAGCTCAGAAAAAAATCTTTCAAATCTTAATTGATTTCAGACAGGATATACAAAACCGGATCGAATATAAAGACATTGACCTCTCACTCAAGATTCATTTCATACTTTGGGATGAGGCGTTTGAATTCCTGCAGAAGGAAGCCAAAGATCCCTCCTTTTCCGTTTCTCAGATTGCAAGTGCATTTTTAGGGGGCGTCGCAGAACACAACAATATCCTTTCGCTTGAACCGTTCAACCTCGAACCGGAGACGATCTTTAATGAAAAGTGTTTAAAATCCTGCCGGATTGAAAATCAGGGAGATTTACTTGCCTTACCCTTCTGGGCATCGATGCGATCTTTACTTATTCGAAAAGATATGATAAATGCCAGTCCGGATTTTGATCACGAATCGGGTTTTACGGACTGGGACTCATTCGAGAATGCCGGTAAACAATTTAACGATCAATTGGAGTATTTAAGGTCAAACGGATTTCCTCATCTACAGCGGTTCTGGGCGATCAATATCAGCGACCGGGATATGAACACGCTTCAAACCCTGACCCCTGCGATATATTCCTTCGGTGGGAAAATAATAAAAAATAAATTATGGTGGAAGGAAGTTACAATCCACAAGGCAGAAGCGCTTGCCGGAATAAAAAAATGGTTTGCCATTTCAAAATCCGTGGGTTCATTAGAGGAATGTAGTTTTGGAGAGCTATTGAATCGATTTCACACCGGACATTTTGCTGTCGTAATGTGCGGCACATGGGAACATATGTACTGGAGGAACACAAATCCGGACTCTTCATCGTACATCGAGATAAAATTACCTCCCAGTGGCCCTGATGGGCCGGCGACATTACTTTGGGGCTGCAACCTGGTCATTTTCAAACAAAAAAACAAAAAAAATTATGACATCGAGGTCGAATTCATCAAATACCTGGCGTCAAATCCAAAAGTACAGCATGAATATGTACCGGCTAACTCCAGGTTGTCCGTTTTAAAGGAACCACAGGATTTTTATTCGAATCCGATGTACTACGAATGGATGAATGATCCCCATGTCGCACGAACGTATCCCAATAATAAAGAGATGTTTAAGCTCATCGATGCACTGACGCAAAAATATCTATTAGCCTCTATTCTGCAAAATGTCAAGGGGGCTCCTGAGCTGAGCGACGACGTTTGGAAGGTAATTGAAAACGGCATTCAAACCACAGCATTCGAACTCAACCGGCAGGTTATTCCCACAATCATTTTTTACGGTTTATACTCCAAAATCAATATCATTTTTATCGTTGTATTTTTTTCCGTGGTCGGTTTTCTATTCATCCACATCGTCAAACGGATCAGGCACTCGGAGGACCTGATCATTCATGATCTATCGGAACGGTTGAAACGTATCAGCGACGAGAAGCTAGAGCTGGAGAAAAAAGAAAAGTATGCCAGAGAAAAACTGACCGAAAACCAGGGTCTTGTGGATGAACTCTATATAAAACTGGAAAAAGTCACCAAAGAATTCGTTAAATTAAAGTCAACGACAAAACTGGAAAAAATTGAAAAATATACAGCTCAAATGAAGGAACTGATCTCCAGAAATGGTGAATTGGAATCAGAGTTGGAAAAAACACTTCAGCAGATCAAAGGAAATGACCGTGTTGTGGAACAGCTTCAAAAGGAACTTGATGACATTAAAAATCCTGAAATTTACATTGACTTTTTTTCAAAAACAATTCGAAAAAAGGACGGTTCGCTTTTTATACTTTCAAGTGCGGCGGATCAGTACAAGAATGATGTTTTCAGGTATTTGGAATTTATCGTACGACACCAGACAAAACGAATCCACCTCCTCAGTTTCGGTCTTATTGACAGCAGGTTTTTCCAGAAAGCGTTAAATGATGGTAAAGTGAGAGAATATAACTACAAGGGAAAATTCGCCAAAGTCCGATCGGGCATCAACAGGACATTTAAGAATAATATTGGAATGGATTTAATCGTACAGGACAAAGAACATATTTATGTATATTATGATAAAACAGGCAAAATTTATAATATCAATACAAAAGATAAAAAAATCGAGATTGTTTTAGCCGATATTCAGTCCAAGAATCCCCTCGTCGCAACCTATTTCGGATATGATACATTCGATTATTATTGGATCAATGAGCAAATCAAAATTAATTCAAATATTCAAGAATCGATCTTGAAATATAAAAATGCTCTCGAATTAAAAAGCAAGTCGGAAAAAATTAAAGCGCTGGAGGAAGCGCTGGAGCTGGATGAGAAAAACTATGCTGCACAAATACTATTACTCCAGATGAAGAGTCTCAATGATTCAACCGCAATTCGAACCATACAAAGAGATATAGAGGAGGAAAAACACCAACTTTATGGTTTTCTCTCGAATGATTTAAATTATAGAAAGAACATTTCGAGTATTAAAAGGATCAAGCAGGAATATAAAGACCTGTATTCCTGGAAATATGTCAATGCTGTAAAAAGTGAAGAACTGGTTGTGATCGGGGAGACATCATTTGCACAGATTATAAAGTATGAAACAGATAAAATTCGAGCGTTATGCGATCAACGAAAATCCGAATATGATGCCGTTCAGAAATATTGGGTGAATCTCGAAAACATTAAAATACTGGGACAGTATTTTCAGACTTTTATCGATAAAACAAGACTGAAGAAGTTTATAATCGATTTTGTCAATTGTATTCATCGAACCGGATTGGATGATACGGTTTTTCACTCAGAAATTGAGATAAAAAAAGCATTTATAAAATACCTGTTTGAAAAAGTTGACTCTAATTTTTATATTGATAAAGACGATCAACTCTTACATTTTACTTATGATCTCCTGGAATGGCTTTTTAGAAAACAACGCAAACGAGATATTTTAACGGCCGGCTATTTGCAGACATTTTTCCAGTACCACGAAATTGACAGCAAAATCAAAGATAAAATTGAAAAATTCTGTCATTGGCTTGCGAATATGAAGGAATGTGAGAAAAAAACCACCCACCACCAGGACACCCGTTACACCACTTTTACATGACGCTTCCAATCCTGTAAAGGAAGGGCGAAATAATCTCCTGATGGTTGTAAAACGACGCATAGCGTCGTTTTTTTATATTTTTCATTATATTTGATTTTAAGCATTCTAACACCGTCATTTTTCATTTCAGGTGGACGCTGTCGTGCTGACTCTATAAAAAATTCGCCGTCAGCGGGTGCCAGTATTTGAAACTTGCATGTCTTTCCCCTTTTTTTCAAGATGGCTGATTGCTTTTTAATCTCGATTTCGGCATCAGTTATCATACTCCAGCAAACATTCCGTTTTTCAGCGGCCCAGAAAATTTCATCCTGTACAACAACGGTTTGACCGTCTATCATAGCAATTCCACGCCGAACGGATAGAGCATGTGGTTTATAAGCTTCCGATAAATCAAAAATTACATAAGAAAATCGTTCAAAAAAGTTATGTTCCACCACGGTTGCGGTTGCACCTGCCCGTTGAAGATCGTCATTTATCGCAAGTGTATTATGTGATTTATTATTCAAACGAAAGTAACGCCATCGGCCGCCGCCCTCGGTCATATCCCAATAGCCCGGCAAGTCGTAATTATCCCGGCCCAGGTCGAGCGCCCAGCGTTCACCGAACGCATCAAAAATAAAAGATCCCAAATCTAAATGGGCATGATCGGCCTGGTTTGAACCGCCTTTTGCGGCAATAAACATGGCTTCCGGATTGTGCCATTCACTTCGCATAAAAGCGTTTTCCGTTACCCTGAAATAACCAGATTTTGGAAGGTCTAAAATGTTTTTCTGTTCAGGGGTATACCAAACGATATTGAAAGCATCAGGGGCTAAAAACGATTCCAGTTGTTTCTGCAAAAGTCGGGTGTTTTCTTTTATATAATATGGCTGCTTAAACTTTTGTCCGAGCCAAAACAGTACCGGTGTTGCGATTGAATCCGGATCAGCATCCGCAAAATTGCAATATAAATCCAACGGTCCTGTGCAATAGATCGGGAAAAATCCCGTTCTGCTTAATCCGGACAGATCAAAGTGGTCATATCCAATATCCAGAGCGGACGATAAAACATCGAGAAACAGTGCGCAATATTGTGTGGTATATGCCCAATACTCAGGACCCGCAGGCCAGGCACCATCGGGCTGAAAAGTTTGTAAGACGATCGGAATGTTTCTGAGTGCCGTTTCAAGAATCGTCGCTGCGATTTCCGGCTCATCATCAGCAACAGCGAGCGCGCCGATTGTTAATCCGCCATGACATACAACATTCCAGTTATTATTTACTGTAATCCACCAGGCATTTTTTTTATATTCTTCAAGACCTGCCTCCAGACCTTTTTTTATCAAACTATCCTTTATCAACTCTTTTTCATTCTCATCAAGGTAAAAATAAAGCCAATCATATCCGATCCCAAATGCTGTGCATAATTCCGCCGTATCCAGAAAATGGTTTTGATTCCAATGTGGAAATTGGGTCGCAGCGAACAATTCCGTTTTGGCACGGTCTGCATATTTCGAATCATTTGTCAACTGAAATACAAGGGCAAGCGTTGAAATGCGTTTTAAAATTTGCTGGCAATTCTTCAGCATTCGGGGGCCGATGATCCGGAATTGTGTCGGCGGTTTTTCAAAAAGACTGTCCGCTCCTCTGATCAGCGCCGTCAAAATTTCAGCAAAGAACCTGTCGGTATTTTTTAACTTTTTTAAGGTCCGGATGCGTTGATCGTTCAGAAAAAGCCGTGGATGTTGTTTCTTTAGCGAAAATAACATTGGATTATCCTAAAATTCGTTAACGTATGATCGATTTTTATCGATTGCAAGGAATTTCTGCACGATCAGTTTTTTCCTACTATCCGGAACATGAAAAATCACCCATCACTGATCGTCATCAGCCTTTATTCGGAAAACACCTGTTCCCTCAAATGTTTCAAATAACGTAAGGTTTTTGCCGATTCCAGTCTATAATCAAACGTTTTCCCCTCCGTAATCGTCCACGGATGAGCTGAGGAAACGGTGCGTTCATATCCCATATCTCGCAACACCCTGAAAATATGCAGTATCTTTTCTGTACAATTACCGACATTCGGTTGATATTTTTCGCCTTGAATATGGACGTGCAAACATAAATCGGGATCGATCTGAATGTCTTCAAAAGGCTCATCGATCTCGACAAAATAATTCAAATCCGCCATCAGCCGAATGGACGGCAGGTTGAGTTTTTTGACAAACTCGATTCCGTCCTTATAAGTAGGGAATACCGTGTGCGGATTTGCAGTAGGTTCCAAGGCTACCAGTACACCGAATTTTTGTGCATATTTTGATACCATTTCACAATACCTGAGCGTTTTATCCGTTTCTTTTGTTCTTGACTTTTCATCGGAGACCGGGAAAAAATTACCCCATACACCTGCCACCATTCCATCGGCGAGTTGTGCCATCCGCCGGCAGATAGTTTGCGCCTGCCGTTCCAGATCGCTCCAGTCAGCGGCAAACTCACCGGTCACCTGCTGATCCCATAACCAGTGGCTTGTAGCAACAAATCTCGGCTGGTTCCATGTGCGGATTTCTGCGAGCTGTTTTTCCCAGTCTGCATCGGATTGTTTGGGAATGAGTAATTCCGCAATCGGAATTTCCGCTGTTTCCCATCCGGGCGCCAATTCCAGGGGTGGTTTTTCCGCCACATTATCGATATTCAAACCTAATTTGAAATGTCGGGGCATTCCGTTCCTCTAATTCTTTATAAATATTTCACCGGGGCCGTATTAAAATTTATTTTTACCAGCTATTAAAATACTATTTTGCAACACCTTAGTCATGGGTGGAAAATGCAATACACCGATTTTAGATATCGTGCAAATAAAAAACTTAATAAAATATCGCATCAGGAGGTGTATCGCACCAGGGCGCTCCACCAATAACCGGGGTGATATATCTTTTGGTACCGCTCCATTTTGTAATTTATTCATTATATACTTCATCCCGCAGTTTTTTAACGTACGCCAGGGTTTTCGCCGTTTCTTTTTTCAAATCAAACTCTCCTGCTTCAGTGCTGACCCATGGACAGGCACAAGAGACGCCCCGTATGTATCCGATATCCCGAAGCACGCGGAAAAATGCTTTATGTGTTTCACGCAAATTTCCGACATTTGGTTGGGCACCCTCTCCGGCAATATGGCAATGCAGACAATATTCGGGTTCTTCCTTAATAACATCAAAAGGCTGATTCAGTTTTAAAAAATAATTCAAATCGGCCATAATTCTCACGTATGGATGATCGACACGTTTAACAAAATCCAGTCCCTCTTTATATGTCGGCCACAACGTACCGAGATCCGCCATGGGTTCCAATACAATTTTCATATTGTTGGCCTGAGCACAATCGCCGATATAATTTGTATACCTGATGGCCTGGTCCATTTGGCGCACCTTTGAAAAACCCTCAACCCGGGGGAAAAACAGGCCGTAAACACCGGCAATTTCCACGTTAATTTCGGACAGGCGCCGGAGTACACGTTTTGTCCAGAATTCCAGCAATTCCCAATCAACCCTGGGTCCTGTGCAAGGAACCCCTAACCAGTGACTTGCTACACCGATTTTCGGTAAATCCCAGGATTTGAGGTCAAGTTTTTGTTTTTCCCAGACACTTTCAGATTTAAAAGAACTGACAAGTATTTCAGCCGGAATTTCTGCCAATTCAAAGCCGGGGGCGATTTTTGCCGGATCCATGGAAGGTGCATCGCCAAATAAAATACACGTTTTAAACATAAAGATGTCTCCTTTTAAAAATTTATCGGTTTTCGTTTAAATCCCTTTTAATTCCAGGTCAAAGTGACATGCAACATTATGGCCCGGAGATACGGCTTTTAGTGTCGGAGCCTGTTCCCGACAAAGCGCTTGTTTGTATCTGCAGCGCGAAAAAAATAGACACCCGGATGGGCACAAAGTTTCATCATTCATAAAATTTTTACTCATATGCTCATTGGCTTTGCGGTTCTTTAATCCCGGAACAGCATCAAACAACATTTCAGAATAAGGATGCCGGGGTGTTTGAAAAAACAGAGTCCGATCCGCAACTTCGACAAGTCTGCCCAAATACATTACGGCAACCGTGTCGCATATATGACGGATGACACTGAGATCATGTGCGATAAAAATCATCGTCAAATTCAATGCTGATTGCAGTTCCTGGAGCAAATTGAGAATCTGAGCCTGCACGGATACGTCAAGGGCAGAGACGGGTTCATCCGCTACAACAAGATCGGGTTTCGTAATCAGTGCTCTTGCTATTCCGATACGCTGACGCTGTCCTCCGCTGAAAGCATGCGGATAACGGTTCATCATTTCAGGGTGCAATCGAACAAAGTTTAAAGCATCAGCAATCCTTGCCTTGTATTCTCTCATGGGTATTTTTCGTCCCGCCCTTAGCGGCTCACCCACAATCTGCATTACCGTCATTCTCGGATCGAGTGAACTATAGGGATCCTGAAAAATCATCTGCATTTTTTGGCGGAACGGTCGCATTTTTTTATTTGAAAGTCGACAAAGGTTTACCGGTTCACCGGGATTGTTATACCACATGATGTCGCCACCATTCGGTTCCAAAACACGCAGAATCAAACGTCCGGTTGTCGTTTTGCCGCAACCACTCTCACCCACAAGTCCGAAAATCTCACCGTTCCTAACAGTAAAGCTGACGTCATCAACCGCTTTTATTGTGCCTTTTTGCCGGTCAAAAAAGCCGCTTTTAAGAGCATAGGATTTTGTCAAGTGCTCTATTTTCAATTGAATGGATTTTTCTTCTGCAAACATATTTTCAATCATTTTTTAATTTCGAAAACAAATGACACGCAACAATTGAGTCATCGGCCTGAACATACGGTGGTACGGTACGGTCACAGAGACCGGAGATTTTTTCAGTACAACGCGGATGAAATGTACACCCAAACGGACGATGTATAGGATCAGGGACTTCGCCGGCTATTGTACTCAGTTTCTTTTGTAAAGGCGCCGTTATTTTGGGCATTGCCCGCAGTAATGCCCGTGTGTAGGGATGCTTGGGGGCATAAAAAAGGACATCGCTGGCGGCTTCTTCGATAATACGACCCAAATACATCACGATAATTTTTTCAGCGACCTTGGAAATGACCGCTAAATTGTGTGTAATATACAAAACCGCCATACCCAGTGCCTGCTGCCGTTCGAGGAGCAAATCCAATATCTGTGCTTCCGTGGTGACGTCGAGCGCCGTCGTCGGTTCATCCGCAATAAGCAGATTCGGATTACAAGACAAAGCCATAGCGATCATGACGCGTTGCCGCATCCCACCACTTAACTGATGCGGGTATTGTTTGGCAATATATTCAGGTCTGGGCAATCCGACAGACCGTAATGATTCAATCACCTTTCGTTTTGTTGTCTTTTTATCCGTTCTCAGATGAAGCCGGATGGCTTCACCGACCTGGTTCCCAATGGAATGCATCGCTCCAAGCGAAGTCATGGGTTCCTGAAAAATCATAGAGATATCTCTCCAGCGTATAGTTCGAATTTTTTCTTTTCGAGGCGCAAGCTGATCTATTTTTACGACCGGTCTGTTGGGTGGATAATAACTTATTTTACCTCTCTCAATATAACCGGGTGCTTCAAGACGTAATAAAGCCCGGCTTGTGACACTTTTACCACAACCGCTCTCTCCCACCATACCGATGATGGATCCCTTTTGTATTTGAAAAGACACATCTTCAACAGCCGTAACGATTCCATGGCGCTGTTTAAACTGTATTTTCAAGTTTTCAACTTTGAGCAAAATATTTTTCTGATCCATCTCTGGCACCCGTTATTTGTATGGATCCGCTGCATCGCGTAAACCATCACCGACAAAATTGAAAGCAAGCACCGCCAGAACCACCAAAACTGCCGGAAACATCAGCCAGGGATATGCGGAAATTGCCGCCAGATTTTGTGCATCCTGCAAGAGAACACCCCAGCTGACCGTGGGCGGCCTCAAGCCTAAACTTAGAAAACTCAATGTCGTTTCACCCAGGATCATTTTAGGTATTTCCAGGGTCAGGCTGACGATAAGATAGCTTGTAAATCCCGGCAAAAGATGAGTGAGTATAATTTTCCAATCCGATGTACCGGCGACTTTTGCGGCAACGACAAAATCTTCTTCACGGAGTTGTAAAAGCTTCGAGCGGACCTGGCGGGATAATCCTGTCCAACTGCGCAGGGCGAGAATGATCGTAATCGCAAAATAAACTTTGACATTGCTCCATTCCGATGGAATCGTCGCGCTGAGTGCCATCCACATAGGTATAGTGGGAATACAAGTTACAAATTCCATCACGCGCTGCAGGATCGAATCGACAGCACCACCATAATAACCGGCGAAACCACCGATGATACAGCCCAGAATGAATGTCAAAAACACACCGATCAATCCGACGGTAAGTGAAATTTGTGTTCCCCAAATACTGCGTGAAAATACGTCACGGCCCAACATATCGGCTCCTAAAAGATGAATAGCGACACCGTCTGTCGTACCGAAAAGATGAATGTTGCACTTGAAAATACCAAGCCAGTGATATTCAAAGCCTTTGGTGAAAAAGCGAACGGGATGGACGACAGTTTTATCCACTTCGAAGAACCGATCAAAGGTTTGGTAGTCGACGCGCATTTTACGCTGATATACAAAAGGCGGCATTAATTTTCCCTGATGGAAAAAATGAATGCGTGTTGGCGGAGCGTACAAGGATGGCGTATCCTCCCATGGATCGTAAGGTGCAATAACCGGCGCGAATAGAACAATTATATAGAAAATCAGCAATACCGTCAATCCGACAAACGCCAATTTATGTTCCCTGAATTTCAGCCACATCAGTTTCCATTGTGACGCTGCATAGTGGTCGAGCGGTGCCAGGGGACGATTTACCGTTTTCGTATTAATATTTTGAAGATTTATCACTTTTGCATAACCTTTCAACTCAAACGAATTCGGGGATCGGTGACGACCAACAAGATATCCGATATCAGAAAACCGATGATCGTGAGAATGCTGATAATCATAACACATCCAGCCGCAAGGAACATATCTTCACCTAAAAGTGCCCGGTATAAAACAGGACCGATGGTCGGTAGTCCAAGCACAATCGCGGCGATGGTTTGGCCTGAAAATAATTCCGGCAACAACCAGCCTCCGGAACTGATGATCGGATTGAGTGCTTCACGAACCGGGTATTTGCGAATAAGTTTACCTTCTTTTAATCCTTTGGCTCGTGCCGTTATCACGTATTGTTTTTCCAATTCGTCGAGAAGCGTACCCCTCATGGTACGAATCAGCTGAGCTGTTCCGGCAACCGTGATGACGATTAACGGTACCGGGAGATGTTTTAACAAATCAAAAAATTTCAGCCAGCTCATGGATTGTTGCATATAATAAGGAGATTGTAATCCCCCTATACTGACACCGAAATAATAGTAGGCGATCCACATCAGAATCAACGCCAAAAGAAAACTGGGAATTGCCATGCCTATAAATCCGAACAGTGCGGTGGCAAAATCGCCGATGGAATATTGATGACGTGCCGCGTATATACCCAC
>JAFGEC010000692.1 GCA_016931775.1 Candidatus Zhuqueibacterota bacterium
AGACGAGGAGGACAGTGTAAAAAATGTTCTGATGGTCGGCAGAAATATCAGTGAACGGAAAAAGATGGAACAGGCGCTGCGAGAGAGTGAGGAAAAGTATAAAAACCTTTTCCAATGTCTGCAGGAGGCCGTTTTTATTCTTTATGAGGGAAAAATTATCCAATGCAATCCGGCTGCAACGAGAATCTTCGGTTGTAAGCAAAACCAATTGGTAGGCAAAACAGTGTGCGACATTTCACCGCCGAGACAACCTAACGACAGACTATCCCGTGATCTGGCGAACAAACTGCTGCGAAAAGTTATGGACGGAAAAGAACAGTTTTTCGAGTGGGAGCATTTGCGCTGCGATGGTACGGTCTTTCTCACCGAAGTGAATTTAGCCCGGTATATCCTGCAGGATAAAAAATTCGTATTCGGGATTGTTCGGGATATTTCAGAAAAACACTTGGCAGAGCAACAGCTCAAAATATCCGAAGCACGTTACCGGGATATTGTAGAGCGTTCCCTGGATGGGTATTATTTTCTCAATTGTGAGGGAATTGCGACCATCGTTAATTCCTCCGTGTTGGAAATCACCGGCCTTCAACGTGAACAGGTTATGAATGCCAATTTTGCTGATTTTGTGCCGGAGGATAAAAAAGAATACGTTCTAAAATTGTTAACCTCGGTGATGGGCGGTACGCCTTACTCATGGGAAGAGATCGAATTAATTCGTTCGGACGGTAAAAAGATATGGATTGCATTTAATGGACGTCGGGTCATTCAAAATGGAATCGTCATTGGAGTGGAAGGATTTGTACGGGATATCACGGAATTGAAAAAAACCGAGAATAAAATCCGGGAAAGTGAAGCCCGGTACAAGGCGTTATTTGACAGCATACCTTATGAAGTATTTGGACTCGATGCGGAAGGTGTTTTTCACGAAGCGAATCAGGAATTTATCCAGAATTGGGGAAACGTGGTTGAGCGACTACCAAATTCGATTAAAAACAAAGAGCTTCGGACGATTATCACAGAATCACTGGAAAACGTGTCAAAGACGTTAAAATCTGCCAAGCGAAACTTTGAGATAAAGAAAAACGACCTGACAAAACATTTTACTTTGATTCTATGTCCGATTATTACGAAAGAAGAGGGTCTAATCGGATTTGTGGGGATAAATATGGATATTTCAGAGTTAATTTTTGCGTTACGGGAAGCAAAACTTATGTCGGCACGATTATTGGATATTCAGGAAGAAGAACGCACCCGGATTGCCAGTGAAATTCATGATTCGCTGGGTCAATATATGACAGCTCTTCAGCTGGAAATCAGCACCGCAAACGCGTCACTCAGATCCAATCCGGATCTGGCGGAAAAGGTGATGTCCGATGCAAAGCAGACGATTACCCGCGCCATTATCGAGGCCAAGGACCTTTGTCATGTACTTCGACCCCATTTACTGGATGATTTTGGACTCGTGGTCGCCATTAAAGATTACGCTAAAGAATACAGTCAAAAATGGAAAATAAAAATCGATTTTCATGCGGATGATGTCAAGGGCTTGCTCAGTCAGACCTCGGAAACGGCGCTGTATAGGTTCGTGCAGGAAGCCTTGACCAATATTTTAAAACACTCTCGTGCCACTCATGCAGAGATTCGTTTAACTCGTACGGATAATGTTATTGAGCTTAAAATTTGTGATGACGGCGTTGGTTTTAATAAGGACATTGTCTATTATAGTAAGCGTGACCGTTTTGGACTGATATTTATGAAGGAAAGGATTGAATTTTTAGGCGGGCGGTTTATTTTAGATTCCACGCTTGAAAAGGGAACAACATTAAAGGCGATTTTGCCTATTGACGAATAAAGGGGCAAGTATGGAAAAAACAACTGTTTTATTAGTGGACGACCACCTTTTGGTCAGAAAGGGGTTGCGGCAACTACTGATGACTTTTAAAAATGTTGAGGTTATTGGTGAGGCGGATGACGGTATGCAGGCCGTGGAAGCCGTTCGGCAACAAAAACCGGATATTGTGTTTTTGGATATTCAAATGCCGCGAATGCGCGGAGTTGAGGCGGTTCATGTTATAAAAAAGGAATCCCCTTCAACGCACATTATTATGCTCAGTATGTACAGCAAGGAAGACTATATTCGTGAAACATTTAAAAAAGGAGCTTCCGGATTCGTGCTCAAACAATCCGCTCCTGATGAACTCCAGGCTGCTATCACACATGTAATGCGGGGGGAAATTTACTTGAGCCCGACCATTGCACGTTCCGTGGTCGATGATTGGCTGCGTAAAGACCTGGATTTAGGCGGCAATGAAAAACATTTGTTAACTCCCCGGGAAACAGAGATATTGAAATTATTGGCGGAAGGATTTAGCAATAAGGAAATTGCCAAACAATTATATATCAGTAATAAAACGGTGGAAACACACCGACATAATATTATGGAAAAATTAAATCTGGAGAGTTTTGCCGACCTGGTCAAGTATGCAATTAAGGAGGAACTGACCGAACTCTGATGAATCATTGGATTCGCTTATATGACCGTTTTATCAATTTCAGTGATATCCTGAGGTAAAAATACGGAATTATCCCTATGGATTTTTGTTATATATATTGATATCTTTTCACAGTTAAAAAATACATTTTTGTGAATGAATATTCCGGATGCTTCTAAAGGTCCGGATTTCAAAAGAAATTATCGAGCGTCTATCCCCCGGTGACCGGTGACCCCCCTAAATCCGGTGCCATAGGACGGCTTGATAATCGGCCGGGCATCTTCGGTAGCCGGTAACCCCCCTAATCCCGGTACCACTTTTGGATGGCTCGGCAACCCTATTAACAAAAAAGGCGGTTTCTAACCGCCTTTTTTGTTTGTCCTTTTTATATTTTTTTATTTGGTAAACGTCATTTTTCTTGTAGCCGTAAAATCGTTGATAATCAATCGATACAGATAAATACCTGTTGGGACCTGTTGCCCACGGTCGTCAAATCCGTCCCAATACAATGTGTAATCCCCTGCCTCACGATATTCCGATATTAGTTCACGGATCTGCTGGCCGATCAGATTATAAATAACCAGCCTTGTATCACCGGCTTCGTAGAGGCGTATATTGATCAACGTCTCGGCGTTAAAAGGATTGGGATAGTTCTGGTCCAACCGGTAAAAATCGGAAACCTGTGCTGCCGTTGCCTGTATGGGACCGTGCGCCTCAATCTTCCCGGCGTAATCCACAGCATGAAGCAGATAGTAATACATCTCTCCTGACTGTATTTCCGTGTCTTCGAACGAGTAATTGCGTTCTCTCACGCTGTTACCCGCGCCTTCGATCAGTGTTTTATTGAGCTTTTTAAAGATTCCGTTTACGTTATTGCTCCGCAATACGTAAAAACCAAGGTTTTCAGTTTCGCTCTGGGTCGTCCATAACAATGTAATCTTCCCGGGAACGGCTTGGGCGGTAAACGAGGAGAGTTCAACAGGGACCAAATCATAAGTATATCCAAAATCCATATACAACAATTCATCGCCACCCTGTACCAGTACGGTAGGATTTGGATTGCCTGTAGCCACCAGAACCATATCTGGCAATTGCGGAAGTGTCGTCTGATCGATGAGCAGAACATAAACACCCGGTGGCACGTCTTGAAAAAGATAATACCCCATCGCGTTTGATGTTTGAGCATCAAGGGTGTCTCCGTTGACGTCTACCAGATATATAACGACACCTTCGATGCCCGTTTCTTCAGGATCCGGGTAACCGTTAGAGTTGGTATCAAACCATATCCGGTCGCCGATGGATCCCAACGTTTGAGAAATAAATTTGATGTCTGCAGAATCTGCCGTTTGGTAAAAATTGCCGAAAACGTCCGAATGCTCCAAGTATGCCCAATTTGTAATGTTCGTTTCCTGAGGACTGCCCATTATTGCCGTAAAATGTAATGTATCGCTTTGTAAAGGCAAAAGGTTGTCCACGGCCCATGCAATTGCTGTGTGACCTCCCGAAATCGTCTGTGCTGTACCGTCAGTAACAACCAAAAACATTGCATCAGGGAGTGTATCTGTCACTATGGTGTTCATAGCCAGCCCGGTCCCGTTATTCGTGACAATAATCTGATAATCGATTGTTCCGCCGGTGATTGCAGAATGTGGGTCTGCTGTTTTCTCAATTATGACCACCGGATAATCCGGCTTTTCTTGGAAAAACATGGGTAAACCGCTATAAAAAACGTACTGGTTTTCAGTGCCGTCGCATAATTCAACCTGCCACCAGCCTGAAACCGGATTTGTAAAAATATCACCTCCCGGAGGTGGCAGGGATATTTCATCGCTGGTGTTCCAGATGCCCTCTCCTGAAACCGTGCCTGAAATGGCTTGTCCGTTAGGATCGGTATATGTCACCTGACCTTTATCATCCATGTCAAAATTACTTAAAACAAGTTCCTCATACCGCGGTGGGACATAAAAATAATAGAAATCGCACCAGTTACCGATACTTTGAATGGATGATTTGTATATCATAAGGGAGATTTCATCACCTGTATGCGGAATAGCATCCGGATCGGCTTCGGTTATTTTTAACCGGAAGGCATTCTGGTCGTCGTTTGAGGTGAGACAGGCCAGTTTGTAAACACCATGACCATAATCACCCACTCTGAAATTAGTCAATACATACCAGTTTTCCGAAGTTGTATTTACCGGCAAAAATTCCCGACGTGTGATCTCCGTAAAACCATCCGGTGCTGTGACGTAAAATAATGTCGTGTCCCAATCATTTCCTCTGATCTCATCGATTTCATCTCCTGTCTTGTAACACTCCGGATCGAATACCTGTATCTCCAGCAGAAAATCGGGATTGACATCCTGAGGTACGATAATATTAAATTCGTGTGTACCCGCTCCCGCTTCGGGATGCAGATTGGTCCACCAATCTCCCCAACGTAATGCACCATTCGGACCGTTCGCCTGAAAATAACTATCCCCGTTTTCCGGTGGTACAATAAATTCCCCTCCCAATAAGTCAGCTGTCCCGCTTATGAACATAAAGCCGACCGCAATAGCGATCATGCTCCGCCACTTGGAACTCCGCTGCATGACACTTTTTTTCCCTGTGCTTGCAGCCATGGTTTTCCTCCTTACTTGATACATTAATTGGCGGTGATTCCTTTACTTTGTGTCGAGAAATTCCGGTAACTTTTTCCTTTTGTGACGTCAATACCACATTTTTTTAACCCAGTGCGACGTTTCTGACACAAATTGGTTTTGATAATTTTTTTTAACAATTTTCATAATCCTTTGTTATTTAATTACTTATTTCTATCAAGTAAATAATTATTTTTTTCACATATAAATATGTTCAAAATATGTGCCAAAGTGGTAAATAATTTTTTTATAAACGGGATCAGACGGTTTTGCGAAAAACGTAAAGCAGAGAACTGGATGTATCGATAAAAAAAATGGAGGAAATGGTCGACCGAATTGCCGTGATAAAGGCTCGTGGATGAACAGCAAACCCGGATTTATAACGTTCACTAAGAAAGGAAATATAGAAAGCATCCAACGGCATGCGATTTTTGCGTATCAGCCGGAAACCGTGGTGCCGGAATAAATTTTCCATTGCTGCGGGTGAGAAATGGTATAAATGACGGGGAACATCAAAAGCCGCCCAAAAAGGGCCGTAGGCCTTGGCGTCTTTTGAAAATAAATTGGGGACGGCAATAAACAGTTCTCCG
>JAFGEC010000693.1 GCA_016931775.1 Candidatus Zhuqueibacterota bacterium
CGCATCTCCGTTTTGGGTGGGTTAGATATTCAAAATATAGGTTAAATATCATGCAACGATGCGTCGCACCTATAAAAGTCCCCCCCCCCGTTACTCACATATTACAGTTTTTCTATTTTTCTCTTGATCTTTAGTGTTATTTTTGTTATGTTGACCAACAATTTACATGACGAGGATTCTAAATTGAAAAAATCCCCGGAAAACACTTTCCCGAAAATAAATCACCATAAGCAGTAAACCAAATCACACTTGGAGTATTTTATGCAAGAGCTTAAAAAACAAAGTGATAAATTTACTCCCTATGTACCGGTAGACACAACAATGCGCGAGCTTACCCTCAAAGCTGTATTACTGGGTGTTTTTCTTGCGATGATTCTGGGCGCCGCAAATGCATACCTGGGCCTAAAGGCCGGTATGACCGTTGCTGCTACATTCCCGGCCGCCGTCATTGCGATGGCCATTCTCAGGCCTTTCAAGGGTACAATCCTGGAAGAAAACATCGCCCGTACAACCGGTGCTGTCGGTGAAGCACTCGCTGCAGGTGCAATTTTTACCATACCCGCTTTTGTTTTAGCCAAGGTGTGGACTGATTTTTATTACCTTAAAAGCACGCTTTTAATGCTCGTCGGTGGTATTTTGGGTGTACTGTTTGTGATCATTTTACGAAGGGCTCTGATCGAAGACAAATCATTGCCCTACCCGGAGAGTAAAGCCTGCGCAGAGATCGTAAAAGCCGGACAACGCGGGCAATCCGGAGCAAAATACGTATTCGGTTCCATGGGCCTTGCTGCTCTGATCGAACTATTTAAAAACGAAAACGGCTTTCAGTTCATCAAAGACACTGTATCAGGTTTTTTTAAATTTGGGGCTTCAAAGGTTTCGTTGCTTAACAGTAAAACAAGTGAAATCATCACGACAACAAATGAATCTGGCGATACAATAGAAGCATCCTTTGATTATCAAGGCGGAATGTATGTCCAAAGTCCGGCGGCGTCACCGGCGTTTCTCGGTGTCGGTTATATCATAGGCTTCAAACTGGCGGCAATCACGTTTTCGGGTGGTGTATTCGGCTGGCTATTCCTCATGCCCATTGTTTTACTGCTCATGGGTCATCAGCTGGAGACATTTGTGGACATCGCGGATCCCGGCAGCTGGGGATCTATAGCAAAAGCCGCATACAGTGCCACGGTTAAACCGATCGCCGTCGGCGGCATGCTTGTCGGCGCGTTCTACACTTTATTCAAAATGCGAAACAGTCTGGTCAGTGGAATCACCCGCGGAATAAAGGATATCAAAGAAGCAGGAACCGGAGAAAACACCACTTCACGCGTTGACAAGGATGCTCCGTTCGGCACTGTGATCATTGCAATCATTGTACTCGTCGCCAGTATGGTGATCCTGTACCAGACATTCAGCCATAGTTGGGGCTCGGCGTTGCTTGCCGCAGTTGTTATGGCCCTGGCGGGCTTTATTTTTGCCGCTGTCGCCGGTTATCTTGTGGGTATTATCGGAAGCTCTTCCAATCCTATTTCCGGGCTTACCCTCTCAACCCTGCTCATTGCCGCATTGCTGATGGTTTCGGTGGGAATGAAAGGCAAAGAGGGTATCGCCGCCGTTCTCGCCGTTGCATCGGTCGTCTGTTGCGTCGCGGGTGTAGCCGGAGATATGATGCAGGACTGGAAAGTCGGATACATTCTGGGTGGGACACCGTGGAAGATGCAAATCGGCGGCATGATCGGCGTTATTGCAGCGGCATTTGTACTCGTTCTGCCGATTATGCTGCTGCATCAAGCAAGCATTATCGGCTCCGACGCTTTACCGGCTCCTCAAGCCGGTCTTATGGCAATGATGAGTAAGGGAATCGTAGACGGCCAAATGGCCTGGCCCCTGGTGATCGCCGGTATGCTCTTTGCAGTTGCACTTATTCTCATCGGCTCTCCTTCACCCATGCTTATTTCCGTCGGCATGTATCTACCGTTCAATACGACATTTGCCATATTCGTCGGCGGTCTTGTGAAATACATTGTGGAAAAACTGGGAGAAAAAAACTCCAAAACCGAGAAGGACAAGGAAACCCTTGAAAACACCGGTCTGCTTCTGGCCTCGGGACTTGTGGCAGGTGAGGCATTAACCGGAATCATTCTAGCCGGTCTTGTCGTTCTTGATTTTAATCTAAAAACCTTTATCGGTTTACCGGAAGATTATGACGGCATTTGGTGGCTTGGCGTGCTGGTTTTTGTCATACTGGCTTTTACATTGATTTGGTTCCCGCTCAAACAGATGAAGCTGGAAAAAACCAAGTAACATCCGGATGGCTAAAACAGGACAACAGCAACCCAATTTACTGGAATATCGACCAAATCCTAAAATTCAATGGCAAAAAAATGACAATAACCGAATTGTACTACTGGCGCCCAAGTTCACAAATCGTTTTTTGGCCAAAGTTTTACTTCCACGGTTAAAAAGGCCTTATAATAAAATAAAACTGGACGAGTTCGGCAGTTGGGTTTGGAATGAAATAGACGGACAAAAAACCGTTTACCAAATCGGCCTTTTAATGAAAGAGAGATTTGGTAATGAGGCGGAACCGATATTCGAACGCTTGGGTAAGTTTATAAATATACTTGCTCGATACAAGTATATCACCCTCGAAAAAACAACTTGAAAATTTCTCCGATCAATTGTTCTATTGATCGGTGTTTTTATCTGCATGACGACGGATTTAGCGGTAGAAGGAAAAGATGACAAAAAAGGAACGAGCCGCACATATAATTATCACAAAATGCTTGGAAGTTAAAAAAGATGAATCAGTCCTGATTCTCGCTACTGACCCCCTGCTGGAAACTGCCCAAATATTGCATCAAACTATCCTGAGAAGAACACAGTATCCTTTTCTTCTTCATTTATCAGAGCAGATGGTACGCAACGGACTCGAAAAAATCAGCCGGTTTATGTGCGATATGAACGTTATCATTGCCGTTACATCACCATCGATTTCTCATACAAATGCGAGACGCGATGCAAACAAAAACGGTGCACGAATCGTTAGTCTGCCCAATATCCTGCCGGCGACATTTGCAAGAATTGCTGATACTGATTTTAAAAAAAACGCCCAGCTCAGCAATAAACTTTGTGATATTTTAACAATCGGAAAAGAAGTGTTTGTCAGTGCTCCCAATGGAACTGAACTCTATATACCGATAAAGAACAAACAAGGTTATTCAGACACCGGATTAATACATTCACCAGGCCAGTTTTCAAATTTGCCCGCAGGAGAAGCAAGTATCGCACCAGTTGATGAACATGTGTCAGGCAAACTGGTTGTCGACAGTGGAATGGAACGCGATAGCGAAGATTTGGAACCGCTTGTTTTAATTATCAAAAACGGGCGGGTTGCACGCATTACCGGTGGATTGTCTGCCCAGAGTTTACGTCAAAAACTCTCCATATACGGCCCGCAGGCCCGTCAGGTCGGAGAATTCGGCATCGGCACCAATCAATATGCAAAATTATGCGGATATTCGCTGGAGGACGAAAAGGTCCTCGGTACGATTCACATCGGCATCGGAAACAATATTTCTTTTGGCGGCAGCAACACAGTGCCCATTCATTTGGATGGTGTGGTTTATCAAGCAAGCGTTGAAATTGACGGTCGAAAAATCTTAGAGAACGGACGACTCGTTTTGAATTAATATCACCTTATTTTGTCAATCGTTTATAATTATCCGGTATATAAGCCCCATTGTCAAATATTAATCTTGAGCGGGATGAATGCGGGGATCCTTACTGTTTATCAAACCGGCCAGTCTTCCGCTGCTGTTATAAATTGCCGTGATGTCTGTCTTTTGACGTTCGGTAAGATTTGATTTTTCCGTGGACAGCAATTCTTTGCAAAGCGATTTTATCGCGCCAGCCGATATTTTTAAATCTTCCATCCAATCCAAATCAATTGTTTGTTCTATCGTTGGGCCGGATTTTTCATTCTGCATTTTCGCTTCGATCTGTGCAAAACGGATGATATTTTCCACAACATTGACCAATTCCCGGTGTCCGAATGGCTTGTTTAGATACGCCCGCAATCCCAAACGGTAGCAGTCATCCATGTCCTGAACATAATCAGGGCGGGCAGTCAGTACAAGAACCGGAATAAAGTTACCTGTCGAACTCTTGGAATCTTGAAAAAGAGCCTGGATAAACTGTGTACCGGTCATATCAGGCAACATATAATCCAGAATAACTGCCGAAGGTTTCGTTTTTCGTGCCTGTCCCAATCCCTCCATGCCTGTACGTGCAGAATAAAATTCATATCCTGCGCGTTCAAAAATCCTTTGCCCGATCAGCAACATATCAACATTATCATCAACCAAAAGCACTTTTTTCTGCATCAATTCTCCTCCCGAAAGATCCCATCAGAAAAACAGGTTTTTATCTTATCCCCACAAAGATAACAGCTAGGAGCCTGTCGGACTCGAAGATTTCTGTTTTTATAAATACTTGATTTTTATTTATTTAAAAATTTGACCTCAAAATCAATGGTGTCGAAAAAACAAATACTTACGGCACAAGTCCGCCAGGCTCCTAGTGAATGATATCATCTGATTCTTCATCTAATAAAAGACGTGGCTTATGCGTTATTCTTGGCAAATATACGGAAAATACAGAACCATGGCCGACTTTGCTCTCCACTTCCACATGCCCGCCGTGCATATCAACAATTTGTTTCACCAGAGAGAGTCCCAATCCGGAGCCGATCACATCGCGGACATTTTCATTTTCACTTACACGGTAAAATTTTTCGAATATATTCGGCAAGGCATCTTCGGGAATACCATAGCCATGATCGTGTACCTGGACAATAATTTCGGTGCCAGAATTCTTGAGCACAAAATCGATTCTTGTATTCTCCGGACTATACTTGACGGCATTGGAAAACAAGTTGAGAAAAACCTGCTCCATCATACCCGGGTCGGCAGAAATCTTGCCGAGTTTTGAAATACCATGTATTTCCACATCGATGTGTTTTTTGGCAGCCAGATAAGAATTGTTCCCAACCACCATCTGAATAACCTCCTCCATATCGAGAGGAATTTTTTTCGGTTGAATACGACCGGATTCTATTCGTGATATATCCAAAAACTTGTTAATCAGGTCACTCAGACGCTTGCTTTCATTTAGGATAATATTGGCATATTCGTTTGATTGTCGTTTGGTAATATCCGAATCTAGCAGCAACTCGCTGAAACCGGAAATACTGGTCAATGGCGATCTGAGTTCGTGGGCGACCATGGAAACCAGTTCATTTTTCATTTTATCAATTTCTTTTTGCTGGGTAATGTCTCTTAATATCATAACGATACCGAAAAGTTCTCCGTTTTCTTGCTGCACTCTGGCTGCACGTGCTTGAAAAGTACGTTGTTTCCAGTCGCCTTTAATTTTATAAGAGATCTCCACCGCAGGTAAAGCCGTATCCTTTTTGGTCGTTGCCTCAGAAATAAGATCCAGCAACTTTTTCTCACGAATAATATTCGACAGGGGTTTTTCCAGGCCATCGTTTTCATCCAAGCCAAACCATCTTTCCGTGGATGCATTTAATAACATAATTCGACCATGAGTATCCGTTACGATGACGCCATCGGCAATATTTTTTATAATCGTTTGGGTTTTATTTCTTTCGGCGATTATCTTTGCCAGATTCATTTTATTAAGCCGCCTGAGTTCGGTCGTCATGTAATTAAATAAACGTGCAAGACGGCCGATCTCATCGTCGGATTCTATCTGTATTTTATGGGAAAAATTGCCTTGGGCAATTTTAGTGGCGCTTTTTGTAATCTCGGAAATGGGTGCGGTAATATATTGAGAGATATAATAAGCTACAAACGATGCAACCAGAAAGGCAAACAGTATTATACCGAAAAATTTTGTATAAATCCATATTGTCCCCACGTCATTCGGTAGGTACCCATTTTTTACCCACAAAAAAATCATCGTTATGACAGGTAAAATTGTGGCGATAAACGTTGCAGTAAAAATTTTCCGAAAAAGCTTGCTGTTAATCTGCCGTTTTAACCTATTTGCCATTTTGTCACCCTAATCACAATCAATTACCTTATTCCTTCCCTCCGCTTTTGCCCGATACAGTCTTTGATCTGCACATTTTATTAATTCATCGGCACTTTGTCCGTTATCGGGGAAAGTAGCAATTCCCATACTTATCGTAATCCGTTTATTGGGCTGGGTTTCTTCTTTAGGGAATTTTTGATTTTCGACCAAACCGGATAACTTTTTGGCAACAAAACGGGCCGAATCTTTATTGGTCTCCGGTAAAACCAAAGCAAATTCCTCCCCTCCGTATCGTGCAGCCACATCAATACTGCGTATATTGGATACCATCAATTGCGCGATGGTTTTTAACACTTCATCTCCCGCCAGATGTCCATGCGTGTCGTTGTAATTTTTAAAATAATCTATATCACTCATAATTAATGAAAAAAACAAATGATGCCGTTTAGCTCGGCGGATTTCCCGGGTTATATATTCTTTAAAATAGCGGTAATTGTACAGCCCCGTCAAACCATCGGTTACAGCCAGCTCACCCAGCCTTTCTTTTGCCTGCTCGAGTAGCTTGACCTTTTCCGCCAGTTCGTCATGCAAACTTTTTATCCGAAGTAAAGATTTGACTCTGGCTAGCAACTCCAGTTTATTAAACGGTTTACTGATAAAATCATCAGCTCCCGATTCTATTCCTTTGATTTTATCTTCGATTTCATTTAAGGCAGTAACCATTATAACCGGAATGTGGTGCGTATTTTCACGGGATTTTAATACACTGCAAGTTTCCAATCCGTCCATTTTCGGCATCATAACATCCAGCAAAATTAAATCCGGGTTAAAAGAATCGACTTTTTTCAGCGCCTCTGCTCCATTGATTGCCGTATCCGTGATGTAGCCGGCCATTTTCAAAAAAGTTTGAAGCAACTGAATATTGGCCGGAATATCATCAACGATAAGCACTTTTGCGTTTGAAGACAATTTCATTTTTTTTTCTTCAGAACTCATATCGGATATTCAACTCCTTTGCAGCTGAAGCCTCATCCAATCTTGAAACAGGTGTATTCATGGGCGCCTGGCTGAACAGATCAATTTTACCTGCTTGAGCGTCTTTTGCGATGTCGATTAAATACTGAGCGAATTCTTCGATGGAATCCTTGGATTCCGTTTCTGTCGGCTCAATCATCAGGGCTTCCGATACGATAAGAGGAAAGTATACTGTCGGTGCATGAACGCCAAAATCAAGCAACCTTTTGGCAATATCCAGTGTTTTTATACCGAAAGCCTTTTGTTTGTCACCTGAAAGGACAAACTCGTGCATTGGCCTGGATTTATATGGAACATGATAATAATCTTTAACCAAATTGTACAAATAATTTGCATTAATGATAGCGTTTTTGCTCACATTTTTTAAACCTTTTGAACCCAACATACAAATATATGTGTACGCTCGAACGAGAACCGCAAAGTTACCCAGAAAAGTGCTTAATTTCCCGATACTTTGTTCACGATCATAATACATAGTATAGTATTGGCTCTCTTTAACAATGCAGGGAAGCGGTAAAAATGGAATGAGTTTCTTTGACACACCAACCGGACCGGCTCCTGGGCCACCACCCCCATGAGGAGTTGAAAAAGTCTTGTGCAAATTAAAATGCACCACATCAAATCCCAGATCACCCGGGCGGACCATTCCGACCAATGCATTTAAATTGGCGCCATCCATATACATTAAAGCCCCCGCATCATGCAAAATTTTTGCTACTTTATCCACCTGAGTTTCAAAAATTCCCAATGTGTTCGGATTTGTCAGCATCAGGGCCGCCGTGTCCTCATTCACAACGCGCCGGAGATGCTCTAAATCCACCAGACCGGCATCATTTGAAGGAATTTGTTTTGAAGAATATCCGGAAATACTGACACTGGCCGGATTGGTGCCATGTGCAGAATCAGGGATGAGAATATGCTTGCGGGTATTACCTCTTGACTGATGATAAGCATATATAAGCATAAGACCGGTAAGTTCGCCGTGCGCCCCGGCCGCCGGTTGCAATGTTAAACCATCAAGCCCGGCAATTTCCTGCAAATACCGGCCTAAAAGAAACATCAACTCAAGTGCGCCCTGAACCGTTTCTTCGGGTTGATGGGGATGGAGGCACCTAAATCCAGTCAGCGATTGAGTTTCTTCGTTGATTTTGGGATTATACTTCATGGTACAAGAACCCAATGGATAAAATCCTTTATCAACATGATGATTCAAGGTCGACAAATTGACAAAATGTCGAACGACTTCCGGTTCCGATAACTGCGGTAACCTGAGTTCCTGCTTTCTTCGATGCTGCATTGGTATTAATTCCGATAGATCACGGGCGGGTACGTCGAGCTCAGGCAATTGAACGCCTTCTCGACCGTTTGATCCCATTTCAAAAAGTAATTTGGGAAGCATCTTTACCTCAAAATAACCTTCTCTATTCTTCTTCGAATTAAATCATTTTAACAACTTTTCAGCCTGATTAAAAAAGTCCATCGACCGGTTGACCTGATGATCATAGAACGCACTTAAAATAAAGCGCCCCTTTTCTCCCCATAACCTTCCAGCGATCTCTTTTTTTAACGCAAAACTTGTCAATTTTTTATCTTGATCCATAAACCGGTTTGAAAAAGACCCCGCATCCTTTGCAAAATGATAAAAGTCCGACAACATATTCTCGGTCACTAAAAAATGCTGTATATAATCATCGAAATTGATATCTGTCAATGAAGAATCCCGGACAAATTGATCGGCATATGAATAAAACAGGTATCGATTTGTCAAATAAAAATTTTGAAATGTCTCATCGACTTCCGTATCGGCGATAAGGATATCCGGTGAAATCCCCCCCCCACCTGTAACAATTCTACCCTTGCGGGTTTTAAATTTTTTAACGACAACACTCTTCGAGGTTTCGGAATCAGGAAATTCCGATTGAATGAGGCGCCCGAGAGGTGTATAGTATCTGGCTGTTGTTAACAGCAGAACGGAACCATCCTGAAATTGAAATTCCGATTGAACAAGTGCCTTTCCATAAGTTTTGGTTCCTACTATTAATCCGCGATCCCAATCCTGAATGGCTCCCGCTACGATTTCAGCATCACTCGCCGTATTCCCATTTACCAGAATCACAAGGGGAATTTCGGACAATGTATTTTCTTTGGTTGCGATATATTGTTCGGTGGATTTGGATGACCGCCCTTTGGTACTTACGATGAGTTTTCCCGCTGTTAAAAATCTGTCGGCAACGGCAATACCGGCTTCTAATGCCCCGCCAGTGTTATTTCGTAAATCCAGCACCAGTTTATTCATCCCATCACCACTCAACTTTGTGAAAGCAATATCCAGTTCAGTCGGCGTGGATTCCGTAAAATGCAGAATATTGATGTAACCGATATCTTTTCTCAGCATATAAGCACACGGTATACTGGCTACCTGAATCTGCTGTCGATATAGCCGGTAGACTTGGGCATCCGATTGCCGAGTGCGTTTTATTTTTAATTCCACCAGCGAAGCTTGCGGACCGACAAGAAGCTCCTGAATTTCATTATGACTTTTATTTTTAACACTGATGCCACCAATCTGAACAATGTGATCACCAAGTTCTATACCTTGCAGTTGGGCAGGACTATTTTCCGCCAGCGATATCACGACCGGATCGCCATCGATCAGCTCGTATGAAATGCCAACACCGTAATATCCCTGATACCTTTTTTTCCACTCGTTATATTCATCATTCCTTAAATACCTCGAATAGGGATCAAGACCGTTTAATATACCGTTCACTGCATATTCGAACAGAGCATCGGTATCCTTTTCGTCGACATAGAAGCGTTCGATCTTGTCGATAATCATTGTCAAAATCATCCACTTATTGAGCGCTTGTTTTGCCGCAAACGAAACACGATTCCACGAAAAAAATATTACAGAAATAAACAGAGCGGCCCCTAATCCGAACATTAAATATTTTATATTGCTACGTTTTTTCAATCCTGTATCCTGATTTTACCATCCCTTATTATAATGTTTTATAAATTGAAATTCAAGTTAAATAAATAATTCTTGACATTTTCACTCAATCAAAGTATCTTTAATTTTATTTATAAATCAGGTTACAACCAACCACTATTTGCCAAAAACATGAGGATACAACTGTTGTTAACGTTACCTAGTCTTTTAAATAAAACGGTCGAAAAAATACCAGAGCAGTCGGCTCTGGTTTTTAATGAACACAAAATTGAATACGGACTACTCATTGAATCTGCCCGTCGTCTTGCTCAGGGCTTGAAGGACATGGGTTTTTCAAAAGGTGATCCGATCGCTATAATGCTTCCCAATGTTCCGCACTTTTGTACGAGTTATTATGGCATACTCGAATTAGGAGCCATTGCCGTCCCTATTAATATAATGTATAACATGAATGACATCCAACATCATATTCATGATAGTGGTGCAAAAGCGATCATCGCCTGGGTGGGATACAAGGATCAAGTTTTATCCGCAGTTGCCGCATGTCCCGAGTGCAGAACGATAATTTTCCTCGGCAGCAAAATTCCGGCTCAAACATATCCACTCACACAAATCATCGCCAGCTCAAAACCATTATCGCAACCGGTCGATATACAGCCTTCTGACATCGCCGTAATAAACTATACCTCCGGTGTAGCAAATGTACCATTGGGTGCGGAATTCACACATGAAGCATTAATTGCCAACGCAACAACCTACCGTGATATGTTTCGAATATCACAGGAGGAAAAACTTTTAGCCGTCCTGCCGCTTTTTCATCCACTGGGTCAGACACTTGTCATGAACGCCGCGTTTACTGTGGGAGCAACTGTCGTTTTGTTACCTGTTTTTTCACCCGAAGCAATCATAGAGACGATACAAAAAAATTCTGTCACCTTTTTAGCCGCTGTTCCCAGCATGTTTAAAAAATTGCTTGAACTGCAAATTGAAATCCCGGAAACCCCATCACTTAAATTATGTATAAACTATGGCGGCGCACTGCCCGAAGAAATACTTGAAAAATTTGAATCCAAGTTTAATACCTTGGTATTACAAGCCTATGGTTTAACGGAGGCCGGTCCCCTCGTAACCGCAAACCGCATTAACAGGGATAGGAAAAAAGATTCTGCCGGATTGCCACTGGTTGGCGTGGAACTGCAAATCAGGGATACCGAAAACCAACAGCTAAGGCCAAAACAGAACGGCCAGATATGGGTCAAAGGTCCGGGTATTATGAAACAATTCCATAATCGGCCGGACGAAACCAAAAAAATCCTTCAAGACGGATGGCTTTTTACCGGCGATATTGGTTTTCTCGATGAAGATCATTATTTGTATATCCGAGAACGGAAGGAAGATATTATTTTGAAAGCCGGATTTGAAATTTATCCCGGAGAAATAGAACAAATCCTACTGGAGCATCCTGCTGTCAGCGAAGCGGCTGTTATCGGTGTGCCCGATACAGCGCAGGGATTTGAAGTCAAAGCATTCTTGGTACTGAAACCGGAAGAGACCGCAACCAGCCAGGAAATCGATGAGTACTGTAAACAGTTTTTGCCGGTATATAAAAGTCCCAGAATAATTGAATTTTGTACAAGCCTGCCCAAAAGCCCGACAGGGAGAATACTAAAAAAAGTATTGCGAAGCAGGGCCGGATATGAAAAAAACAACACTCAGCCGATATAAGAAAACTTTGAATAATCAAAAAGTAATAAAAAGCCGGGTGTTTTGATGACCCGCAAACATGGAGGAAAAATAAAGTGAAAGAGTTTGAATCCAAGGATATCAGGAACATCGGTCTCGTTTCGCATCAATCTACTGGAAAAACGACTCTGGCGGAAGGAATTCTTTTCGCTGTCGGTGAAACAAACCGATTCGGTAAAATTGAGGACGGAACCACCATCTCCGACTATCGGACAGATGAGATTGAAAGGAAAATATCCATTAGCACTTCGCTGCTTCATATAGAATATGAAAATAAAAAGATAAACGTTATCGATATGCCCGGATATGCCGATTTTGTCGGTGAGGTAAGGTGTGGCCTGCGGGTTACCGATCTCGCTGTTCTCCTGCTTAGCGCGACTGCGGGTGTTGAAGTTGGAACAGATATCACTTGGGATATACTGAATGAATTTGAAATCCCGCGTATATTTTTTATTAATCTCGTGGACAGAGAACATGCCGATTTTGACAGAGTATACTCTGAGGCAAAAGAGGCCTTTGGCAATGGTGTCATTGCTTTCCAATTCCCGGTCGGTTCCGGTGAAGGCTTTCACAGTATCATCGATATTCTGCGCATGAAAAAATTAAATTTCAGCAGTGACGGCAGTGGCCAATTCACCCAGGAGGACATACCCTCGGACCTGGCAGCCAAAGCAGAAGAAATGCGCACCGAAATGATCGAAAAAATTGCCGAATGTGACGATGATATACTGGAAAAGTTTTTCGAAACTGAAACACTGAGTGAGGAGGACATTGTAAAAGGTTTGAAAGCCGGCTTGATTTCAAGAACTATTTTTCCTGTTTTTTGTGGCGCGGCAGCGAAAAATTACGGCGTAAAACCCCTGCTGGACTTTGTCGTAAATAATGGCACATTACCGACGGACCGGACATTTTTAGCCACAACCAAAGACGGCAAAGAAATCACAGTAACGACGAATACATCAGCGGAATTCTCAGGTCTTGCTTTCAAAACACTGTCCGAATTGCATGTCGGCGAATTGTCACTCATCCGTGTCATGTCGGGCAGCATTAAATCCGGTGATGAAGTATTCAACTCGTCAAAAGGCGTATCGGAAAAAATCGGACAAATTTATGCGCTCAACGGCAAAAATCGCAAGGAAATTGCTCATCTCAAAGCCGGTGACATCGGCGCACTGGTTAAACTAAAAGATACACATACGGGCAATACTCTAACCAACAAAAAGAATCCTTTAAAATATAAACCCATACAATTTCCTGAAGCAGTGGTTCAAATGGCAGTGGTTCCCAAAAGCAAAGGCGATGAAGACAAAATATCCAGTGGACTCCACACGTTACACGAAATCGATCCCAGCTTTTATGTCAAGGTCGATCCGGAATTAAAACAAACCGTTATCTCCGGACAGGGCGATTTGCATCTCGCAATCATCATTCAGCGCTTGAAAGAGCGATACAATGTCGAGGTCGAACAGAAAAAACCCAAAATTCCATATAGAGAAACAATTACCGCCAAAGCGGATGAAAAATATCGTCATAAAAAACAAACCGGCGGTGCCGGTCAATTCGCTGAAGTGTGGATGCGTATCGAGCCCTTGCAGCGTGGAACCGGTTTTGAATTTGCAAGTGCGGTCGTAGGTGGAAACATCTCATCGGTTTTTATCCCATCCATTGAAAAAGGTATCATGCAGATTATGGCCGAGGGGCCGGTCGCTGGCTATAAGGTCGTTGATGTAAAGGCCATTGTCTACGACGGTAAGGAACACCCTGTGGACTCTAAAGATATTGCATTTCAAATAGCCGGCCGTGAAGTGTTCAAAACAGCCTTTTTAAATGCAAGGCCGATTCTCCTTGAGCCTATTTACGAAATTGAAGTCAAATGTCCGGAAAACTATATGGGAGACGTGCTGGGAGACCTGTCGAGCCGTCGCGGCAGAATTCTGGGTACCGAGGCCAGTGGCCGTTTTCTTCTGGTTAAAGCTTTGGCTCCGCTGGCAGAACTGCATAATTATGCCACCACATTGCGCTCCATAACCCAAGGCCGGGCGACATATACGCGTAAACTATCTCACTACGATCCCGTTCCGAAGGAGATAGAGGCCAAGGTCATTGAAGAATCAAAGGCTGAAAAGGAAAGACATTAATAAATAGGCAAAAATATCAAGACTGACGGCTTGAAAAACGTTGTTTTTCTCACACAATATCTTCAATCCGTCAGTTCTTATCACTGCCGAACATGAAAAAGAAAAAATCCTTCCCAAAATCCAAGACAAAACAGCAACCTGCCGGGATTTTGTGCAGGCAGCACACCTAGATCATCAATAAGCCATGGCGGAATACCAGTAATATTGTAAAAAGTGAGGAATTATGGATAAATTATGGGCGCCCTGGAGGATGGAATACATTTTATCTGAAAAACCGAAAGAATGTATTTTCTGCA
>JAFGEC010000694.1 GCA_016931775.1 Candidatus Zhuqueibacterota bacterium
GGTGTTACAAACTTTTTTTTCGGTTCGTCGGAATCTTCATCCTCCTCTGAATCCATTTCCTGCTCTTCAAGCTGGTCTTCGATTTGTTCTACTTGCTTGGATTCGCCGGCATCGGTTTCAGGAAAATTGTTTTCGACAGGTGTTGATTCTTTTTCCCCGCCGTTATCAATACTGGCTAAAAACTCGCCAAAATCTTCTTCAAGGTCTTCTTCCACTTTAACATCTTCATCCAATTCATCATCCATATCATCTTCAAAAATAAGGAAATCCTCCGGCTCCGAATCATCATGTTCCATTTCCGGTACGGCAAAGGACCGCGCAGTTTTTTCAAGTATTTCCTCCTCAACCTCCTCATCTTCCTCCGTATCCGGCGCAAAAGACGGCTCGGGTGGTTCCTGGGGTTGTAGTTGACCGGAAGCTTCAAAATCTTCTTCAAACAACAGTTTCTTTTCGGGAGTATGAGACATTTCTTCTTCAGGTTCACCTGACTCCTCAAATGACAATTCGGGATCAATATCAAATTCATCGAGAGGTTCTTTATTGATATCATCCTGGTCTGTTTCTTCGAAAGCAGTTTCAGGTTCTTTTACACTGTCATCAATAAAAAGTCCATCTTCATTTAATTCATTGTCTTCTTCCTCGGCGATTTCTTCTTCCAGTTCCATATCTTCAATTTTATCGATTTCCGGTCCGCGCTCGTCAAGTCCGGGACTAAAAATATCATCTAATATTTCTGAGAACTCCTCCTCTTCGTCCTCGAAATCCTGCAAATTGAGATCTTTTTCCTGGTCGCTGGGATCTTCATAACCGGCTCTGTGCTTTTTGGGAGTGGCGATTTTACCTATATCTTCTGTCGAATCAGGCGTCATTTCCGGGGCAGACGGTTTCACCTCATGCGACATTGTTGACGATTCTTCTGCTGGCATGCTTTCTTCATCAAGTGCAAAATCGTCGGTCTGATCATCATCGAAAAGCGAATCTTCGGTAAACTCGACATCCTCCTGTGTATTCAACATCTCCAGCGATTGTCGAATTCTCATATCCAGGGGATCTATTTCCAGAATTTTCTTCAGATTGGCTTCAACAGACGATGTCCAGCCGACTTCGGCCATTAAATCACTATATGATTTATAGGCCCTTAAAAACTTGCCGTCAATAGAAACTGCTTTTTTTAATTGCTTCTCCGCCTCATCGTATAATTTTTTGGCAAGATAACACTTTGCGAGTATAAAGTGCGCCGTCGCATAATTTGGATGTTCCGCTAATCCTTTCCGGCAAATCTCCAATGCGCGATCAACTTCTTCCAATTGCAAATACCGATCTGCCAACCGGGCGAATAACACTGATGAGGGATTCTTTCCAAGCTGCCCTTTCAACCATGCAATTTCATCTGTAAAGTTTTGCATCATTATACTGCCTCCCTCTGATTAAACACATCATCCAATAAAATTTTCCCAACCACCGTTATATAACATAAACTTTCATTATTTTACCGTCGATTATAAGTATTTGCAGATAAAATAATAATATATTGTCAATAATTCAATTATTATTTAAATTCCGGCGAAATTGAGCAATTGAGGGAGAAAAATTTGTTTACAATTTTCTCTTTCGGTTCCTTTTGCAATAAAAATCTTACCAACCTGAAACCGTCTTGTTTAATATTTCCTGGCTTATTTTTTCCAGCGCTTCAGTAATACCATCGACTCGGGCATCAGGACCACTCGCCGGATCATACCCCCCCCATTGTGTTATTCGTTCTTCCCATAGCAGGGTCCGCTTGACTTGATCATTAACCTTTACAGCGACAGTGATATAAATTTTAATATCCTGAACCTGCTCATTTTCATTAAATGCACCTGCTCTGTCATCGATTCGAACGATCGACCCGTCCACTGAAATATCAGCTGCACTTTTTTCAGTTATTTTGAGCGAGTTATCCCGTGTAAATTCATCAACAAGCATGTCAGTCAACTCTTCGGCCAGGCCAAATTCCACCGTTTTATTTTCAAAAAGCGGAATAGCAACGGTTTTTAAATGCGGTGCAAGAGATCCGGAAAAGGAATATATACCACACCCGCTTATCATGCAACACAGTACAAAGACGAAAACATTTTTACAAATCATATCTTTTTAGCTTTCGATATAGTGTTCTTTCACTTAAACCCAGAATTTTGGCGGTTTTCCTTTTATTCCCGCCGGTTTTGGCCAGAGTCTGTTTTATCATTTCTTTTTCCATCTCAGCCACCGACTCGGGTACACCGTCTTCTTCCACGGTCTCATCAAAAGTATGATTATACTCAATTGGAACCTCCTGCCGCCAGGGTCCAAGACTTTTTTTCGGCAGCTGGCTGGTCAGAATTATTTCGCGTAATTGAGCAATTTCACTTTTTATCTCGAGCAGTGCACGAAGCAAAAATTCCTGTTCAAGCTCTTCCTTTGGCTTTAGCAGCGGCAAAGGCAAAGTTGTACTGCCGTGCATCCGGGCGGGGGGTAGATATTTCCCGACAATCTGGCTGTCAATTCTTTGCCCGCGTTCCAGCACTATCATTTTCTCTGTTATATTGCGCAATTCCCGCACATTTCCGGGCCAGCGATAATCTGAAAGAGCGTACAGAGCATCCTGAGTAAATCCGTTAAATTCAATATGGTTATCCCGACAAAAGTCCTCGGCAAATTTATTCGCCAAAATGGGGATATCCTGTTTTCTTTCATAAAGTGAGGGTACGTGTATATGCATAGCATTAAGGCGATAAAATAAATCCTGGCGAAAAGCTCCGCGCTCGACTTCATCTTCAAGATTCTTGTTCGTCGCGGCGATAAAACGGACGTCCACCTGCTGCGTCACCGACCCGCCGACTCGCATAAATTCGCGGAGTTCAAGAATACGCAGCAATTTTACCTGAATAGATAACGGCAGTTCACCGATCTCATCCAAAAAAATACTTCCCTTGTCCGCCAATTCGAAATATCCCTTACGCGGCCCGACGGCGCCGGTAAACGAACCCTTTTCATGGCCAAACAGCTCGGACTCGAGTATTCCTTCAGGAATCGCCGCACAATTAACGGTTATCAAAGGATAGCCATGCCGGCGACTAAGCGTATGAACCGCCTGGGCCGCCAATTCTTTGCCGGTGCCGCTTTCACCGGTAATGAGAACGGAAATATCTGTTGGAGCAACCTGGGCAATGGTTTCAATCATCTGCCGGATAGCTGCGGAATTGCCCAGAATTCCGATCTGGTTCTGAATACTCTGCCAATTTTCCGTATCAGAACTAAAATTCATGTTATTTCGCGGCACGACTTTTCCCTGTTTAGGCATTTTCATGTTGCAAAAAATACTCGACCGTCTCGGTCAAACCGCGTTCTACGGAATATGCCGGCTCCCAACCAGCCTTTTTAATTTTTACGTGGGATATCACACTGCGGAACTGTTCACCTTCTTTTCCGGGCCCATGTTTTTCAGGCTTGTTTGCTCCGGTGAGTTGATTAATAGCGCGATAGATCTGATTGACATTGGTCTCAATACCTGTACCCACATTAAAAATATCACTGGAAGGATATTCCAACGCTAAAACATTCGCTTGCACAACGTCCTTAACATACACAAAATCTCGTGTTTGCTCGCCAGTACCGTTTATTACCGGCTGATCACCAGATAACAACATTTTGGAAAATATAGCCACCACACCGGCCTCACCGTGCGGATTTTGACGGGGACCAAACACATTGGCATAGCGCAACGCCACATAGTCCGGCCCTCCGTTCTGTTTATAAAAATACAAATATTTTTCCCCAATCAGTTTGGTAATGCCGTAGGGACTTAAAGGTTGCGTATTATGCTGTTCGTCGGCCGGAAAACAATCCTGTTCGCCGTACACAGCTCCGCCGGATGAGGCAAACACCACCTTACGGATTGAAAAAGCGACACAATTTTGCAGTACGTTGAGTAAACCGATTACGTTATTCTGTGCATCATAAATCGGATCCTGAACTGATTTTCGGACATCCATTTGCGCTGCTTGATGGTTGACCACTTTGAACCGGTATTTTTCAAATAATTCACGGATACCCTTGTCCTGAATATCCATTTGATAAAAATCGGCCTTTTTGTTAATGTTTTGTTTTCTCCCGCTGCTCAGATTATCCACGATGACCACGTGATGGCCGAGTCCCAAATATGCATCGACAATATGCGATCCGATAAAACCGGCGCCGCCAGTTACCAGTATATTCATAAATGCTAGTCCTTTCAATAATTCAATGCTTTTTTTGCTATATCGGTTCGATAGGTTGCACAATCAAAAGTAATTTTCCGGACGCCGCGATAGACTTTATCAATGGCGCTTTTGATCGTCTCATCCACTGAAACGACGTTTAATACACGGCCGCCGTTTGTTTTAAAGACGCCACCGACATTTTTTGTACCGGCGTGGAATACGTATGTACCCGGCTCAAAAGTGTAATCCAAGCCGATAATAGGTCTATCCTTTTCATATTTTCCCGGATAGCCCCCTGAGGCGATAACAACACAAACCGCTGCCTTGTTCGAATTCGTCCATCTGATCTCCCCAAGGCGACCCTCTACAGTTGCTACCATGGCTTCCAACAGATCGCTTTCTGCCAGCATGAGGACGGCCTGCGTTTCCGGATCGCCGAATCGGCAATTATACTCCAGAACTTTGGGCCCCTGCGGAGTAAGCATAATACCGGTGTATAATAATCCCCGGTAAGGCCGCCCTTCCAGTGCCATTCCTTTTACCGTGGGTTCCACAATGGTATCGATAATATTTTGAAACAGTCTGGGCTCGATCTGGGGTGTTGGTGTATAGGCACCCATACCTCCAGTGTTTGGCCCTTTATCATCATTAGAGATACGTTTATGATCCTGTGAGGGAAGCATATGTACGAGATGTTCACCATCGGTCAGGGAGAATATCGATATCTCTTCTCCTGTCATACATTCTTCAATAACGACCTTATTGCCGGCTTCCCCGAAAACTTTTTGTCCCATGATTTGTTCTAAAGCGGAAACGGCCTTTTCTTTATCCGGGCAGACAATGGCACCTTTTCCCGCCGCCAAACCGTCGGCCTTGACAACCATAGGTCCTTGATGGTTATTCACAAACTGGCGTGCTTTGTTGAAATCGGTAAAAATCGTGAAATCGGCCGTAGGAATTTCGTATTTCTCCATAAATCGTTTTGCAAAGGCTTTACTTCCCTCCAATTCGGCTGCCTTTTGATTGGGTCCGAAAATACGTTTTCCGTTGGCCTCAAAAAGATCGACGATACCTTGTACCAGGGGTACCTCGGGCCCGACTATGGTAAAATCAATTTTTTCTTTAATCGCAAAATCCAGCAATCCTTTTAAATCCGTCGCTGCAATATCAATACAATCGGCATCCAATGCAATGCCAGCATTACCGGGTGCACAAAATATTTTATCCAGCATTTTACTCTGTTTCAACTTCCAAACGAGTGCATGTTCGCGTCCGCCGGAACCGATTACTAATATTCTCATTTTGTTTCCTTTAAGCATATTTAAATTCCTATTCTGCTATCTCTTGCGCTTTCGCCGTTTTTGATAACCTCCTTGTAAAGAGTCAATTTTATCCCGCCAAACAGCGGCTTTTTCAAATTCCATTTCCGCCGCAGCCTGATACATATTTTTTTCCATCTCCATAACCACCTGTTCCCTTTCAGCAAGTGACATTTTTTCCCAGGCTTGCCTAAATTCTTCATCATCCGTACCTTTTTTACCGTAAGCATCCGGCTTGGCATCGGCAATTCGTGTGGAAATGAGAACATCCTTGACCGATTTATAAATGGTTTGGGGTGTTATGCCGTGTTTTTTATTATATTCAATCTGGATGGATCGGCGCCGAGTGGTCTCGTCGATGGCTTTCTGCATTGAACCCGTCATTTTATCGGCGTAGAAAATGACCACACCATTCGCATTTCGAGCCGCCCGGCCGGCCGTCTGTATTAAAGACCGCTCGGATCGTAAATACCCTTCCTTGTCCGCATCCAGCACGGCCACCAGAGAGACCTCAGGCAAGTCCAATCCCTCTCGTAAAAGATTGATACCCACTAAAACGTCGAATTCGTTCAATCTTAAATCACGCAAAATCTCAACCCTCTCAAGGGCATCAATTTCAGAGTGCATATAACGCACCCGAATACCTAAACCCGCCAGATAATCGGTCAAATCTTCCGCCATTCGCTTTGTCAGTGTGGTTACCAATACCCTTTCATTGCGTTCCGCACGTATATTTATTTCATTCACCAGATCATCAATCTGTCCATCGACAGGCCGGATAACAATTTCCGGGTCCACAATCCCCGTCGGACGGATGAGCTGTTCCACCAAGACACCGCCGCATTTTTCCAGTTCATAATCGGCCGGTGTTGCAGACACAAATATCACCTTGTTGATGAGCGATTCAAATTCAGTAAAATTAAGCGGCCGGTTATCAAGAGCCGAGGGAAGCCGGAATCCATACTCTACCAGTGTCTCCTTCCGTGACCTGTCACCAAAATACATGCCCTGAACCTGGGGCATGGTAACATGAGATTCGTCGATAAACAGTAAAAAATCATCAGGGAAATAATCGATTAACGTCATCGGCCGTTCTCCAGCCTGCCGGCCGGATAAATGTCGCGAATAGTTTTCGATGCCGGCACAATATCCGATTTCCTGAATCATCTCAAGATCAAAATTGGTCCGGGTTTCCAGCCGTTGCGCCTCCAGCAACTTGTTATTGCGCCGAAAGTAGTCCAAGCGCTCTGACAGTTCCGATTTTATATTTTTTATTGCCCGTTCAATTTGCCGGTAGGGCGTAACAAAATGTTTGGCCGGATAAATACCGATCCGCTCCATCTCGTTTTTTATTTCTCCCGTCAAAGTATCGACAATGCTTATTTTTTCAATTTCATCACCGAACATTTCAATTCGTATGGCCTGCCTTTCATATGCCGGGATAACCTCCAATACATCACCGCGCACGCGAAAAGTGCCCCTCTCAAAAGCAATGTCGTTCCGTGTGTAATGGATGTCAACCAGCTTCTCAAGAATGGTATTACGTTCGATGTGTTGACCGACCTGCAACATCAGAAGCATCTCTTTCCACACTTCGGGTGAACCCAGGCCATAAATGCAGGAAACCGATGCCACTATCACGACATCCTGCCGCGTTAACAGGGCACTGGTTGCCTTTAGCCGCAGACGATCGATCTCATCATTAATGGACGTATCCTTTTCGATATATGTGTCCGAAGTGGGCACGTAGGCCTCTGGTTGATAATAGTCGTAATAACTGATAAAGTATTCGACGGCGTTATCCGGGAAAAAACCTAGAAATTCGCCATACAACTGCGCTGCAAGGGTCTTGTTGTGAGAAAGGACAAGCGCCGGTCTGCCGTAATTGGCAATGACATTTGCCATTGTGTATGTTTTTCCGCTGCCGGTTACGCCCAGCAACGTTTGATACCTGCTGTTTTTTATTCCTTCCGTAAGCTGGTCCACAGCCTGCCGCTGATCGCCACGCAATTGGAAATTGGAAACCAGTTTGAATTTATTCACAATACAAGCCAGTCGGATTTACTTAAATACCCAATACCTTTACAAAAATGTGACAATAATATACTATAGATATGTCAAATTGTCAAGCGTGAATTTAAAATATTCATAACTTCCTGAAACTGCTGGCATAAATTTTGAAACATGTTAATAATTCGGCTAATAACAGCTTGTTTTAGTCAAAAAGCAATTCATTTCGACACATTGGGTCTCAGTTTGTGACATGATTGACACATATAAAATAAAAATATATATCGTTTTCGTATTATATCTTCCGGCATTTCTAAGGTCACAGCCGCCGCAACAGACACGTGCTCTATGGGTAACCCGATGGGATTATTCCACTCCTGAAGATTTAAAACAGATCGTTCATAATGCGGCAGCATTGAGGTTTAACGTTCTCCTGCTGCAGGTTCGCGGCAACGGTACAGTTTTTTACAATTCCGAATACGAACCTTGGGCTGAAGAATTTCAGATGCAGAATCCCGGTTGGGATCCCCTTCAGTTCGCTATCGAACAGGGACATGCCAATGGCATGCAGGTTCACGCGTGGATCAACGTATTCCCCGCCTGGAGGGGTTCAAAGCCACCAAACACCGAACATCAGTTATTTCTGGATCACCAGGACTGGCTTGTTGTCGATGTATTCGGCCGCCGGCAAAACCTCAATTCCCATTACGTATGGCTGGCTCCCACAAATCCACATGTGAAAGATTATCTCTTAAATATTTGTGCCGAACTTTATCAAAATTACAAAATTGATGGTCTTCATCTGGATTATATCCGGTATCCCGGAACCGCATACTCGTATGACACTGTTTCAATCGAATTTTTCAAAACGGAATACGGAACATATCCGGAGAAAAAACCGCAGGAATGGATAGCCTGGCGACGCGCCGCTATTACGGATTTTTTGATCACCCTGTCCCAAAACATCAAAGGATACAATCCAAAACTTGTGCTCAGCGCTTCCGTATTGGGAGATTATGACCATGGCCTGCGAATTTACCTGCAAGACAGCCATGAATGGCTGGCGCGAGGTATCGTCGACGCCATTTTTCCCATGACCTACAGCGCAAACGCGCTGTTGTTCGAAAGCCACCTTGTGGAACATAAAAACAACGATCACGGAAGACATGTTTATCCCGGAATATATGCCCGAAATATCGATCAATTACGCACGCAGATGGAAATTGTCCGGCGCCATCACTTTAAAGGACTCTCGGTCTTCGCGTATGGATTGTTATTTAAAAATCATCAACTTGAACCGCAATTCCAGGACAGTGATAATTTCCTCTGGTCCGAACATGCGGATCCCAGTCAATTTGCGTGGAAAAACATCTCCCATGACATTCAGGGTCCTGCAATCATTCAGGTAAAAACAGTACCGGCGAATCTGTTCAACAACACGGAATTTAAAATCGCTGCACAGATTTTTGATGCGTCCGGTGTATATGATGACGACACCAGCGCAGAAGGTCAGGGCGTCTATTTAAAGTTCGGACGTAATTGGCCGCCTACCGATGGTGATACTGTCAAAATGAGCCGCATCAAAAATTCGGACAACTGGTTCATCACCGACCAGCCGATCACCCAGCAAAAGGATGGTTTGGATTTTATGTGCCGAATTTTCGCTTGGGATAATTATCACACTACAGAAAGCACGCCGGCGAGGAACGTAGGTTATAGCGATATCTGGTCGCTTTCGGTTCTTTTGCCCAACATTTCGTACGTTTCTGCCGGTGTTTTCGGGCCGGAATTGGACAAGCCGACCGGTATCGCCACGGACCAACTCGGACAGGTATGGGTAACGTCATTTTCCGACAAAGCCGTTCAGGTTTTAGGCAAAAAGGGCGAACCGGTCCCCTTTAACCCAATCCTGACAGGTATTGACAGCGACATCTCACCAGTCCCGATCACAAGGCCGGCCTGTATCACCTTTCAACCGCCGAACACCATGTACATCGCAAGCAATCAGCACCCTACGCGTATTTTTCGTTTCAACACGGAAACGGGAAAAGCGCTGCCTGCGCTGGTTGTGGATTTCAACATCGATCAACTGGATTGCGATCACAAGGGACACCTGTTCGCTTTAGACAACGATAACTCGTGCTGGCACGTTCTTTCGGGAGAAGGGCTGAATTTACAGGGCAGCCCGTTTGTACTCGAACATCCGGCCACGGATATCGCGGTTATTGACAACTCGGACATTGTATTTTTATCCGATCAAATCGGTCAATCCGTACAATGCTGGCACGGCACTATTCAGGCCTTACAAGCGGATTATCATCACGCCACAGACTTTAATGCTGTCGATATCGGATTCGGAAAGGTTGCTGTTGACCGGGCCGACCACGTCTACGTTGCCCACAGCCGGCGCGGTGTCATCACCATTTTTGACAAATACGGCAAGCCGCTGCAATACCTAAACGGCGGATCTCCGCCACTCAATGCACCCACGGAAATCGGCGTAACCGGCACAGGACAGACTATTTATGTACTTGAAAGTGTGGGGATTGGGCCATCGCAGATTACAAAGTGGGTGAAGAGGAAATAAAAAAAAAGTTCCGGTAAAATCAAAATTATCTGCTATTTCGCCAGAAGCATCGCACACGGCAAGCTTGCCATAATATCCGATTCCGGATTAAAAAGCCGGTTCCAGAAACTTTTCTTTTGATGAGGAGCAGGAATGATAATAAGGTCGGCTTGCACCTCCCGTGAAAAATTTAATGTTGTATTCCTTGACTTTTCATGCAAACACCGGGGAATATAGGATTTTCCCCAAAAGTCGAAACCGTTCAGGTAAGTTTTTAACTGATCGTCCTGCAGGGCGTACTGCTGAACGATTTGTTCCAATTTCAGTGCTTGATTGGTACCCACAGGTTTCGGCATTTGAAATGAATGAGTAAAATACAGATTATTGATATCACAAACTCTGCTTAAAAAGGCGGCGGCTTGCACGGCCGAGCTGGCATGGGGTTCATATTCAACAACGCAATGAATGGTGTCAATATTTTCAGGTTCCACCTGTGGTTCGGTGAGCAACAGCACCGAACAGGGTGCGTAGCGAGCGATTGTACGGGCTACAGAACCAAGGGCATACTTAAACCGGCCTTCACTTTTTAATGCTCCGGCAATAATCAGGTCCGCCTCGTTTTCTACTGCATTTTTCACAATAACATCGGCGGGATGTCCGCCCTGAATGATCACATTTTGAGCGACACCGTCTAAACGGCTTGCTTTGAGGGCCTTTTTTAATAATTCACGCCGTTTGTCGGTATCTGGACCGACATTCACGATAATCGATTGGGTTTCAAATTTTTCCAGCAGCTTACGCGCCTCATTTAAAACAGCCATCATGCGTGGTGAAAACGCAACGGCTACAAGCACACGTCGAAATACCGTAAAATCAGCAAGTTTGTCAGGATCGGCCACGTTTTCAGAACTTTTTTTCATTGTTTGTTGTTTATCTTACTGTATCTTTTTAGAAAAATGCCGATATAGCAAAAACGCAACCATAAAAGACACGATAAAGATAATAGCGGGAATAACGATACCCATCCACGGGGCACCCACAGATTGTGTTACGTCTGCAATAAATGCGATCATATTTTATACCTCTTTTTTATCCACTTTTTTATGTCGTCTGTAATAAATCCAGGCAAATATCATTCCTGCCAGTGAAAAAATATAGGAAATCGACATACCCAGAACGGTCGCTAATTTTTCATCCATTATTTTTCCTCCCAGCGTTGAATTTTATCAAGTTCTTTTAAATATTCCCGCTGTTTTTTCTCATAGCCCTCAGAGATAGCCTTAAGTTTCGGATCAATAACATAAAACATAATCACAGTGATAACAATACCAATACCCAGGAGCAGAAATCCCAACGGCAGTAAAAAAAGCGACATTGCCAGGCCGATACCGATGAGGACATAACTAAAAGGAGAAATGATAATGGCAATCCAATCCTCTTTTGTCCACTCGTCCGCTTCATGGGGCGTCCATGTTCTTTTTATCAGGCTCATATTTCCTCCTTTTCGGCTGCTCGCTCAGCCTTTTTATCGATTTCGTCCAAAGCCTTGAGCAGACCGCGCCGTTCGGCTTCGCGCTTAACCGGCCCCCAGAAGCCGATGGGCCGTGTCTGAACGTATAATTTGACCAGGCGATCCATATCATCCGGCTTGGTTAACAGAGTAACGGGTATATAAATAAGAGCAATCAAAAAAATAAGCAACCAGAATTGCTGGTGTTTTTCCCAGTTTTCCATCATCCCATAGGCGGGCAAAATCCATACAACCAGCCAACAAATACCCAAATTAGCAATCCAGGAAGCCAGATATCCCCAGGCGTTAAATCGCCACCAGATGACCTGAAGGATATTGGGTACCCACGTCCCTGCGGTCATAAACCACAGTGCGAATAGCAACCATTCCACAATATCCTCGCCGATCATCATGCCGAAAAAGAACGATCCCAATAAAACAACCACGGTCGTCATTCGGCCGATCCACACAACCTGTTTTTCGCTGGCGCCCGGATTGATATAATGATGATAAAGATCACGTGTGGCGTACATGGAACCGAGATTCAAAATACCGGCAATGGTTGAAATATGAATAGCTAATATTGCCGCAAAGAAAAAACCCACCATTCCGACAGGGAAAAACTTGAATCCGGCGATGAACCAGGCCATATCCTCGCGTTTGGCGGCGATCAGTGAAGTGGATGTAGAGTGTTCAGCAATTACATAAACACCCAATACCGCAAGCGCCCATATCGAGTTTCGGACGATAACCGCCAGGGTTCCTCCCCATATGCTGTAGGATGCATCCCGTACATTTTTTGCAGATTGAATTCTTTGCGCTTCAACAAACCAGTCGAAATGAGTAGCCATGCCGAATCCGCCTAAAAACGGCACGGCAATCATTGTTATCAGCCACAAAACGGAATACTCGCCGGAAAACAGACCGGATGTACGAAACGGATTCAACATTTGCGGATCGAGTACTTGGACGATTTTAGCCGGTCCGCCGACCTTGATACCAACCCACACGGAAACAAGAATAATGACGATGAGCATGGTAATACCCTGCTGCACATCCGCAATAATCACGCCCCAATACCCGGCGGCGATCACATAGAGACAGCACAGAGTGGAAAACAGAACCAATCCAACCCAAAGAGGCCAGCCAAAGGCAAATCCACAAACTTTTCCCATGGCTATACCCACCCATCCCGCAATAAACATACACATCGCCACCTGCCATCCAGCAAGCCAGCCTCGCATCAGCTCGGCACCAAGACCGCTGAAACGTAATGTTTGCCATTCGGCCTGAGTACCGGCCAGGGAACGGCGGAAAATTCGTGTGGATACCCATGCACTGATGGCACACCAGCCAGCAAAAAAAGAATACCATATACCAAAGAGGCCGTGTTTGTAAACCAGACCTGAAAACCAAATGGGGGTATCGGTGGCCGTGTGCGTGGCAAAATTGGAGGTCGCAGGCAACCACCATGGCAGTCCACGTCCGGCAAGAAAAAAATCAGATCCGGACCTTTTTCCCATACGATAAAAAATTGCCCCACATCCGATCATGAGTACCAGATAAGCAAAGGTCCAGAAATAATCAAGAGGTGTAAATTGAACATGCGAGGTTAAATCCATATGTCAGCCTCCAAAGTTAACCCTGCGGTTCGATTCAATTGCATAAAAAAAGGAATATAACAGAAAAAAAAATAATTTGCCAATAATTTTTAGATTTTTTATTGAACGGCAGTTCAGATAAACGGCGGAAAACAATAGTGTTTCGTTTATCCATACTATTTTGGAACACTCGCCCTAATATCTATCAATCCGATTTTCGTCGATAAAATGATAAAACTTGATAATACTCCTAAAATAGTATTCTTGCCCTTATCTCTACGGCGCTGCCAAAACTTTAACCGTCGCACTGGTATCGACACGAAAAAATCCGTCGGATACCTGCAGACTGATTATAAAATCGCCGGGTTGCTCGGGAGCGTGCCACTGGGTGGGATTATTATTGGCGTTGGTAAATCGTCCTCCATCGGCACTCCATAAAAAAGTATGTTTGTCCGATTTATCAACATCCTTAATTGAAGCCTGCACGTCGATATACTCTCGAACGAAAAGCTGAGTTCGGCTCAAAGAAAATTTTGTGATTTCCGGGACATGCTTTGTTTCGGACAAGGGTTCGCTGCAAAAAAACAGCAGCGGTAAAAAAAACAGCAACTTTGCTAATATCTTCATGGCATTTCTCCATCTTTGATATATTCTCTCCAATTTGGATCGGAGATCTCCGTCCGGTCATTGGTATAAATCAAACGATACTGATTGAAACCCTCATCATCCAAGAAAATAAATCGCAGTCCGCCTTCGATATAATAATCCCACATTTCATATGGTTTTGTGTTGACCGATAACGGATGTTTCTCGACCTGATTCGGCGGTCCGTATTTTATAAAAATTCTCCCGCGGTCGGTCAGCCATCCGGGTTCATAGCCTCTGGAAAACTGCTTATTTGCCAAGTGAACCCTGGCCATATATTGCTGGTAAACCTCATTGACAGGTGTACCAATATCCGGATCGCGCATTTCCCAAAACCGGATCATTGCACGGCGTTTACCTGTCTCATCCAGCGCCGATATGACCTCGTTTTCCTCCGGCGTCATTAAATATCTTACCTGCCGGATATGCATTTCCAAATCCTGAACAGAAAAATTCTCTACCATTTTTTCAATATTTGACTCATAATGTACAGCTCTGTATGGAACATTCCGGAAAAAACAAAACTTCTTTTCAGTTTCCATGGTCGTCGAATCTGTCACAGTTATCCACAGTGTATAAAGAGTATCCGAAAGAGCTGCAACGCTCAAGGCCCCCATATCAGCACCTATCGTACCGTACTTGCGCTTGGTTTTAACCGGAAACTCCCGCACCGCCTGGCCGGATATATCATGAATCGCATAAAAAATGCTTAAATTCCCCGGCACCTGTGAGTGATATATTTCATAGTAAAAAATCAGCATAGAGAGAGACTGACCGAATGTTCGGGAAGGATTGGGCAGTATTTTGAAACCGTTTTTACAAAACCGGTTTTCGCTGGTATCACGCTGAACATCACTGGCAAACTGGATGTCACTCAATGCCAACCGGTCACCGAATACGGGAGCGATAAAAGGTAACTCCGCAACACCGCCAATTGTTGCTCCCCTGTCTGTAATTTCCATTTTTGCGGTGTAAGCACCGGGTGCCAATAACAGGTCAAACTGTTCAGGCAGAAAACGTCCGCTCAATTCCTGATCGGACGGTGCAGCAATGGGTGTTACCCATTTGTCATTATAGACATTCGCTCCTGTGCTATCTATTAAAACCAGAGAGACATCCAGTGTATCCACCAGCCAGCCATTGTTCTCCCGAAAAGCGAGCCGATCTAATAGAAACTGGCAATAAAATTCTTGCAGTGTATTTCCAACCGATGATAAAAATCCGGCTGTATCCAAATAAAAAGGGAAATCGCCGCGGCTTTTAACCGGATTATGAGCAGCCTGCCCATTGACAAATAAAATCAACAAGATAAATGTGGTTAATTTTTTCATATAGCTCTTATAAGAAAAAGCCCCGGAAAATTCCGGGGCTTAAATATGTGTCAGAAGAGAATCAAGGTGTTTCACTGAATTCATCACGTAAAACCGTTCGTAGAACTTCAACGAGTGTATCTTCGTTCATCAGATTATTTTCGTTACGCTTGGCGCGTTTGGTCACATACACAAAGGGGAAACCAAAAACTATACTATTATATAAGGGGCTTTTATAACGAACTGCGACCGGCGTACCGGCAAATTCTTCCGAATTCACATTCTGGGGTGCACCCACAGCATCATCCACATAGACGTTATGACTGAATGTATATAAAATATCCGCTTCAGCCGTCGGTATTAACTGATCGATCCGCGATTCCAGGTAAATACCCAATCCGGAAGTGGGGATAGTATATTTCGTGCTCAAGTCCGGATATCCCGGTTCCATACCGAGCAATAAATCGGTATTTATTAACGCTGCTTTCGCTTGTCGAATTTTCAGATATTTACGCCCAAACGCACCATCGGGCAGAGCGTTACCCCTTGCGGTGTCACCAAGAACCGACATCATGACCAGTGATCCGGACAGACACAAATTTCCACCCATATCAAGATAGTCGATAAACAGTCTCTCGTTTTTAGAAACATTGTTTTCACCACCTGTGCCGGTATACCAGATAACGGTTGAGTATGCCGAAAATCCATCATACTCATTCCCTTGTAAATCGGTTCCTTTATCGGTAAAAGCGATCGTTTCGGTTATGCCGAACATCTCCTCATAATCCCAAACCGTATATTTGTTATAACCGGCTCTTATCAGTATAGAATCCATCAGAGCGTCTTTTACGCCATCCCGGTCGTCCTCGGCGGTATTGTCATCGTCGACGACGAGAATACCCTTATCAAACGTGGGCCCCAGAACTTGAAAACGTCTGCTGGCGGGTGTTTCGTCAATGATACCATCATCGTCGATGGCACGTACCTGAATAGTATACCAGCCTTTTCTCAGCTTGAAATCCTGATAAAAATATTCGGTCGATTGCCATGTA
>JAFGEC010000695.1 GCA_016931775.1 Candidatus Zhuqueibacterota bacterium
CAAAACTCTTGGCTTAAGCCTTATCTCTCTTCTATGTGCCTTCTGCGGCTCCGCGGCTCTGCGCGATCAATCAGTCGACATCACAGATGAATAAAAAAAAGGACAAAATACAAAACTGCATATTAACCATTAAATTATTTATTTGACAATTATTCCATCATTTAAATTAATATAAATCATCACATTAAGTATAATGCGACGCATCTCCGTTTTGGGTGGGTTAGATATTCAAAATATAGGATAAATATCATGCAACGATGCGTCGCACCTATAAAAGTCCCGCCCTGTTATTCACATATTACGCAGGATATCCCCCCAAATTTTATCTATATTGATAAACATACTGATACAATTAACCTGGCTTCTGCACTTTAGTAATTTTTTTTTAACCTCGCGCGGAGCCGCAGGGGCGCAGAGATATATACCGGGAGATTGTACTTTTTTTTTGTCTTGATTCTTTGGTTATCCCAACAAAAAATAATACCCTCTGTGCGATTCATCGCACGGTGGCACAGAGGGACAACGGTAGAATGGACAAATTCTTGTTAAAAATTCCAGAGTTTTGAATCGGAGCGTTGCCGTTTCTGTTATTAACACCTCACTCCCTCTTCCTCTCGGTGTCAACGAGGGAAAGTAATCATTCGTCCTTTGATTGTGGCTTTTCATATTCCGCCTCGTAAAAAGGAATACCAATGTTGAAACGTTCTTCACGCAACAGCCGGAAACCTGAAAACATCAGTAGCTGGTCGGTCGATCGGTTCAACTGGCATCCTTCTGTCACTTTTTCCCAAACAGGATTGAAAATATCCTGTAACTTTCCGGCTATTTTGCGATGCGAACGGATATGTTCGAGGATGACCAGACGTCCACCGGGCTTGAGCCATTTTTTGAAATTGACCAGCGCTTTTTCCGGATTTGGGATAGTGCACAACACCAACGTACAAACCACTGCGTCGAGTGAGAGGGGGACGATTTTTTTCTCCATCTCGGGATAACCGCAGCCAATGTTAAACAGCGTAATCCGGTTGGGTAAGAGCAGTAAAGCCCTCTTTTTCTCAGCCTGAGGGATCATATAGGGCGAGGGATCAATGCCTGTTACTTCAATATCGGGGTTGTAGTGCTCAAAATTGACTCCTGTTCCGACGCCCACTTCCAGGATTTTGCCGGTCAGTCCGGAAAGCAATCTTTTTCGCCTTGCCCGGAGAAAACGTCGCTCCAGAAAATACATGAAAAAATCGTAGGTATTTCCAAAAATCCGGTGTGGCAACTGTCACTCACGTTTGGTGAAAATTTTAATACGTTGCACTTTTTTACAGCGCCCATCCCTCCCGGTAGGGCGGATCGATCAAGCCGTTCACGGTTTTATTATTGGTGATACGGCCGGCTTGAATAATTTGAGTTCCCTGAAAAAGACATGAAATGAATGGCAGGCCATATCGCCAAGAGCTCCGATGCCAAAGTCGTACCAACCGCGAAAATCAAACGGATGATAAGCCGGATTCCAGGGCCTGAACGGCGCCGGACCCAGCCACAGGTCCCAGTCCAGAAAATCCGGAACCGGCGGTGTTTCCTCCGGCCGTTTGAGTCCCTGGGGCCATACGGGACGGTCGGACCACACATGGACTTCCCGTACCTGTCCGACCGCACCGGCCTGCAGCCATTCCGCCGTTTTACGCGCGGGATCGGATGCACACGACTGTACGCTCATCTGAGTGGCAACACCGGCTTCCCTGGCTGCCTTTGCCAGCGCCCTGGCTTCGTGGATGGTGCGCGTCATCGGTTTGGCCACATAAACGTGTTTTCCCATTTTGACGGCCGCCATAGCCACTATCGCATGTGTATGATCCGGTGTGCCCACAATGACGGCATCGATATTTTTTTCCTTTTCCAGCATTTTACGGTAATCCCGGTACCGTGCGGCCTTGGGATATCGTTCGAAAACCGGTGCGGCCAGCTTGTCGTCAACATCGGCGAGTGCCACGATATTCTGACTTTCACAGCCTTTAATATAGTTCTGTCCCATACCGCCGATACCCACCGCGGCGATATTGAGTATATCGCTGGGGGCTTGCCGCTTTTCCGAGGCACTGATTACATGCCGGGGAACCACCATTGGAGCTGCAAGCCCCGCAGCTAAAAATCCTCACCGGGATATTGTTGTCTTTTTAACTCTTGTGTCCATTTTCTCTCTCCCTGATTTACATTTTTATCAGACCTGATCAGCCAGTGCTGTGTTTATGTTGTTTATCGCTTCATCGATTTCAGCTTCACTTTTAAAGCCGATCGTCACCGCATCCACCAGTCCGGGCTGCATGGCAAAACGGATCGATTTTTCCCTGTCCTTCGGATCGGTGAAATCTCCGTTCCCGATGAGTTTCATTCCGATAATACCATGACCGTTTTCCCGCATCATCGCCATTTGTTCCAGCACCGGCGGAATGTGTGACGTATTGCTGTCATCAAAAAAGACCTCGTTCGGGGTGTCCATTTTAACACCCTGGGGATTAAACCGGACCAGGTTCACTTCCACCCAATCCGAGGCCGCAGCTACCTTGAGGGCGGGCAGGGAATGGCACGATATGCCATAGGCACGGATCCATCCTTTTTGTTTGGCTTCCTGCAGGGCTTCCATCAATGGTTTGTTGGTTTCCGTCCAATCACCGTTTATTTTTGCATGGATCAAAACGCTGTCGATGTAATCCGTGTTCAGTTCCTGGCGGAAGCGGTCCAATACGTCCATCGGTTGTTCCGGTTTGCCGCCGATTTTACTTTGGATAAATAATTTTTCCCTGGGCAGGCCCTGAATGGCTTCACGGATCCAGGTATGGGTTCTATAGGCGTCGGCTGTATCGATATACGTAATGCCCCGTTCATAAGCATAACGGATCAGGCGATTGAATCCGTCGTTTCCCAGACCGCGCTGCACGTTACCGCCGTTTGTGCCGGCGCCGATTCCCAACCGGCTCAGTGTGAGCCCGGTTTTTCCCAGCGGCACCCGGTCAGCAGCGGTTTTTTTAATAAAAGTTTTTGATGATTTTGTACATGCTGCCGTGACGGAAAAACCGGTCACCACGGCCGCACTTTTCATGAAATTCCGTCGGGTGATATTTTTCATCTATTATCTCCTTTGGCAATGGTCTGTAAAATTCGCTTGGGTGTCATAGGCAGAGTGTACAGCCGTGCTCCCGTGGCGTCAAAAATGGCATTGGCAAGGACGGCGGCCAC
>JAFGEC010000696.1 GCA_016931775.1 Candidatus Zhuqueibacterota bacterium
CTGTCAAAATTTTAAAATTACATATATTTGGCAAAAGGAGGTGCGTCGCACCGGTTCTATCCCACCCGAGACTGAGGTTTTACAATTTTCCTCTAATTACCCAGCTTTAATCCGGAAAAACCCAGAAACGCTATGGCCATCAATCCTGCCATAATAAAGGCAATCGGTATACCACGCATAGATTTTGGAATGTCAGCCAATTCCAGTTTTTCACGAATTCCGGCCATTAAAATCAATGCAATTGAAAACCCGATTCCGGCAGATGAACCGTGTACGATACTCTGGATGAAGGTAAACTCTTTTTTTATATTGATAAGCGCAGCTCCAAGAATAGCACAGTTGGTGGTAATCAAGGGTAAAAAAATACCCAACGCTTTATAGAGTGCAGGACTGGATTTCTGAATGACCATTTCGACGAATTGCACCAAAGCCGCAATAACAAGAATAAATGCAATAGTGGTTAAAAAAGAAAGATCGGGCGGTTCATCGAGCGAAAAAATGTAAAAAAACAGATTTTTCGTGCTGGGCTGCAGTAAATATTCGTTAATAAGCCATGTAACCGTGGATGCGAGGGTCATGACGAAAACGACGGCCGCTCCCATACCAACGGCAGAGTCCAGTTGTTTGGAGACACCAATATAAGGGCATATGCCCAAAAATTGTGAAAACACAAAGTTATTAATAAAAATAGCACCGACGGCAATAATAAATAATTGTTCAACTCCCATGGCTTTTCCACACGTTTAGTTAATTTGATTTTCTATTTTCAATCCAGTTAAAAAAACCCATCACAAAACCGATGGACAAAAAGGCGCCGGGTGGAAGGATCATGATCAGGACGGGTTTAAACGATGCACCAATTACCGGGATACCCAAAAAGCTGCCGTTACCCAGAATCTCTCGGATGGTGCCTAATAAAACAAGCGCGAGTGTGAATCCTAAACCCATGCCGATCCCATCGAGCAGGGATAAGAATATATTATTTTTTCCGGCGAATGCTTCCGCTCTGCCTAAAATGATGCAATTCACGACGATCAACGGTATAAAAAGTCCCAGTGATTTATGCAATTCGTGAAACAGACCGTTCATGGAATAGTCGACAATGGTCACGAATGACGCAATCACCACGATATAGACGGGAATGCGGATTTTTGCCGGAACCAATTTCCTGATCAGTGAGATAATTACATTGGAGCACACCAAAACAAATGTCGCGGCGAGGCCCATGCCCAGGCCGTTTTCAACCGAATTACTCACAGCAAGCGTCGGACACAATCCCAATGCCTGTTTAAACACCGGATTCTGATCGTAAATACCTTTGGTGAGTTCCTTAAACGCCGACATCATGTCCTCTACTTTTTGGTTATAAACTCATTAAATTTTTTATATCCATCGACCACGGAATTTGTCACTGCCCTGGAAGAGATAGTGGCTCCGGTTATTGAAATGATGGAGCCGCCGTCCTTATCCACAGCGCAACCCATAGCCGTTTTGCCTTCAAACTGTTTTTGAACCCATGTTTTGGTTTCACCATAAGCTTTTTCTGCGATCCGTGTTCCCAGACCGGGCGTTTCCTGCTGAGACAGGACCTTGATGCCGATAATCGTGCCGGCAGTATCCACACCCACCATGGTTACGATATCGCTGGAATAGCCGTATTTTGACGTGATAAAAGCATAACCGATCAGATTTTGCCGTTCCCGTTCCGTAAAGCCTTCGTAATACACATATTCCTCATTCTCCACCTTATAAATGCCGCTGGTATCTGCACCGGCCAGGGCCACCGTCAATGCAGCGTCCTGTTCTTTTTGTTTTGCATCTTCAATCAGCGGTTTGGTAACGGAATACACACCTGACAGAGCGGCGGCCGCGATCACAGTAATGGCCAGTAGTATACCACCTATTTTTAAAACGTCTTTCATTTTTTTACCTTTCCGAACACTTTAGGACGGTTCCAGCGATCCAGCAGAGGCACGGTCAGGTTCATGAGCAGAATGGAATAACACACGCCTTCCGGATAGCCGCCCACCTGCCTGATCAGGACGGTGATCACACCGCATCCGATACCGAAAAGAATACGGCCGCGAAACGTTACCGGCGACGTTACCATATCCGTGGCCATATAAAACGCGCCCAAAATCAGGCCACCGGAAAAGACAAAAAACAAAATATTACCGCTGAACAGATCTGTTTTACCGCCGAAAATCCAGCTCAGCAAAGCCACAGTACCGATATAGCCGAAAGGAATCTTCCAGCCGATATAGCGTTTGTACATTAAAAAAGCAGCGCCGGCTAATAAAAGTAATGCAGAGGTTTCGCCGATACAACCACCCACATCGCCGATAAACAGGTTTTTAATGGATGTATAAGACGAGGTCAGTGTATCAATTTGCTGATGGACGTCGGGTTGTACGCCGGTGAATTCGGTCGTATTGGAATAAATATCGCGCAATTGCCGAAAAACATTCAAGGGAGTCGCCTCTGTAATACCGTCGATATTAATGGGAATACCGGCCAGATGACCACCGCGGGGACGCGCTAGATCGAACCTGATCATATAATCCGGCCATGAAGCAAGAAGAAACGCACGGCCCAGTAAAGCGGGATTCATGGGATTAAAACCCAGACCGCCGAAAACCTGTTTACCGACGGCAATAGCGAAAAAAGCGCCGACGGCCGGTATCCATAAAGGTACCTGCACTGAAATGGTAAAAGCCAGCAGTATTCCCGTTAGGATGGCACTGCCGTCACCGACGGTGACCGGCTTTTTCATCAAGATTTGAATAACGGCTTCCGTTGCCACCGAGGCCAGAACACTGACGAGGATGACCCACAGAGCCTTGGGACCGAAAAAGTAAACCCCTCCAATACCCGCCGGCACCAGCGCGGCAATAACCGTAAACATTATTTTGGCAACAGATTCCCGATCTGTTATATGGGGTGAACTTGATACAAAAAGTTTCTTTTCCATCAGCTTTTTCTTAATTTCAATTAACCGGCTTTTTTTCTGGCTTTCATCACCTGATGCTTGCCGTATTTAATATAATGAACGAGATTTATTTGTGATGGACAAACATAAGCACACGATCCGCACTCGATACAATCCAGAACGTTGTCCTTTTCGAGCGAATCGAAAATATTATACTTCACTTTCTTCGCTAAAATAGTCGGAACAAGTTTCATGGGACACACATCGACACAACGGGCGCATGAGATACATGTTATTTCCTGTGGTTTTTTTGAAAATTTTTCATCCAAAATCAATAAACCGGATGTGCCTTTTATCACGGGAATTTCCAGCGAAGCCTGAGCGAGACCCATCATGGGCCCTCCCATAATAATTTTGCCGACATTATCCTCCAAGCCACCGCAAAATTCCAGCAAAGCGGAATAAGGTGTGCCGATTCGTGCAAGCACATTCTGTGGATTTTTAACACCTTTTCCTGTAACGGTCACCACCCGTTCAACCAAAGGCTTTTTTTCCGCCACAGCCTCGTAAACAGCCATGGCGGTTCCCACATTTTGCACCACACAACCCACATCCATAGGCAAGCCACCGGCCGGTACGGCTCTCTTGGTTACCGCCACAATCAACTGTTTTTCCGCTCCCTGAGGATATTTTACCGGTAGGCTGTATACCTTATAGGGCAAACCGAGATCGGCAATGGTTTTACGCAGGACCTTTATGGCATCCGGTTTGTTATTTTCCACTCCTATACCGGCATTTTGGGCACCTAAAATGGAGACAATAATCTGCATACCCAGAATGATCTTCTTCGGCTGTTCGAGCATCAACCGGTGGTCGGATGTAAGATAAGGTTCGCACTCTGCACCGTTGAGCAAAAAAGTATCAATGGGCTTATCTCCGGGAGGGGAAAGTTTAACATGAGTCGGAAAAGTCGCGCCCCCCATACCGGCAATACCCGCATCCCGTATGCGTCGAATTTTTTCCTGCTTGTCCAATTGTAAATAATCCTTTTGCGGTCCGATACTCGAATTCCACTCGTCCTTTTCATCGCTTTCGATGACAATGGATAGTACATCGTTTCCCAACGGATGAGGGCGCGGTTCGATGGCTTTGACGGTTCCTGAAATGGAGGCGTGCACAGGCACTGAAATAAAACCTCCGGGTTCGGTTAATAGGTCGCCGGTTTTTACGGCCGCACCCACCTCAACAATAGGTTTTGACGGCGCCCCGATATGCTGAGAAACCGGAATCACAACTGTCGACGGCAGCGGGCATGTGATAATCGCACTGTTTTTGGTCGCATTCTTTGATGACGGAGGATGAATTCCACCGGAAAATGATCTTTTCGTCAAAAAGCCCAATTCTTACTCCGTAGACTTTAGTTGTTTTAACTCGCTCAAAAATTCCTCTTTTGCCTGAAAATTTCGATATACAGAAGCAAAACGGACATAGGCAATATCATCCAATTTTAGCAATGCATCCATGACAATCTCACCGATTTTTTTTGTCTCAATTTCTTCAATGTTCTGGTCGCGGATATAGTTTTCTATTTGCGACACGATGTCTTCGATTGCACTCACAGGAACGGGCCGCTTGATACAGGCGATACTTATACTTTTATAAATTTTTTGCCGGTCAAATTCCTCACGGCGACCATCACTCTTGATAACCCAGATGGGTATCTCGTCTATTTGTTCGCGCGTTGTAAATCGCCGGCGGCATTTTAAACATTCTCGGCGTCGTCTGATAATACGCCCCGAATCCCGGGTGCGTGAATCGACGACCTTGGTGTCATGATAATTGCAAAATGGACATCTCATAACACGTTTTCTTCACTTTTGAAAATTGTAAAGCGGAAATTTTCGGCACATCTCGGCAACCTGATTTTTTATCTTTTTATGGATTGCCTCATTGTCAATATTGGCAATGACCGTGTCGATTTTTCCGGCGATTTGTTTCATTTCATCGGTTCCCATACCCCGGGTTGTCATTGCAGGCGTCCCCAGACGAATTCCGCTGGTAATAAAGGGACTTTTGTCATCAAAGGGAACCATATTTTTATTAACCGTAATCCCTGAGGCTTCCAGTGCCCGTTCGGCGTCTTTGCCGGTGACCTGCCGGTTACGCAAATCAACCAGCATCACATGAGTATCCGTACCACCGGATACGATATTAAATCCGCGATCGATTAATTCCTGTGCCAGTGTTTTGGCGTTTTTAATAACCTGCTTCTGGTAATCTATAAAATCTGGCATCAAAGCTTCTTTAAAGGCCACCGCTTTAGCGGCAATAACGTGCATCAAAGGACCACCCTGAAATCCGGGAAAAATGTTGGAATCAATAATTTCAGATAGCGTTTTCACACGGCCTTTGGGTGTTTTAATTCCCCAGTCGTTTTCCATATCCCTGCCCACCAGGATCATACCGCCCCGAGGCCCGCGTAAGGTTTTGTGGGTTGTCGTGGTGACAACATGGCAGTGATCCATAGGGCTGCCGATCAGGCCGGCGGCGATCAAGCCGGCCGGATGGGCTATATCGGCCAAAAGTTTGGCGTTGATTTTATCGGCTATCTCACGAAACGCTTTGTAGTCGATCTCCCTGGAATAGGCGCTGGCACCAGTGATAATCAACCGGGGCTTCTCTTTTAAAGCCAAATCTTCAACCTGATTCATGTCGATATAACCGGTATGGTCCACCTGATAATGAACCATTTTGAAAAATCTGCCGGAAAAATTGACCGGACTGCCGTGGGTCAGATGCCCGCCGTGTGCCAGGTCCATGCCCATCACCGTATCGCCGAAATTTATCAAGCTGAAATAAGCCGCCATGTTGGCCTGTGAACCGGCATGGGGTTGAACGTTGGCATGGTCGGCCTTGAACAGTTTTTTTGCCCGTTCGCGTGCCAAATCTTCAGCCACATCGACAAATTCGCACCCGCCGTAATATCTCTTCGACGGGTACCCCTCGGCGTACTTGTTGGTCATAACCTGGCCCATCGCCTCCAAAACGGCTAAACTGACAAAATTTTCAGAAGCAATCAGCTCCAGTTTTAAATTCTGCCGCTCGATTTCTTTAGTAATAGACTGATATATTTCAGGGTCGGTTGATTGTAATATACTCATTTTATAATCCTTGGGCAAAAAGTTTTATCGGCCGGTCAGGCTGTGTATTTTATCCACCCGAATTTGATGGCGACCGCCTTCAAAATCTGTATGTAAAAATGTTTCCAGGATTTTTAGGGCCAATTCCGGACTTGTGGTCCGTCCGCCCATAGCGAGTAGGTTGGCGTCGTTATGTTTGCGCGCCATTTCTGCCATGTACTCGGAACAGCATAAAGCGGCCCGAATGCCGGCTATTTTATTGGCCGTGATGGATATACCAATACCCGTCCCACATATCATTACACCCTTTTCACAGCGGTGATCAGTCACAGCTTCAGCGACTTTTAGGGCAAAGTCAGGATAATCCACCCGGTTGGTATCAAAAGTGCCGCAATCCAAATACTTGATCGAATGCTGCTGGAAATATTCTATCAAATCCGTTTTTAATTTAAATCCCGCGTGATCGGAACCAATCGCAATTGTCATTTCACCTCTTCTCGAACCGTCATCAAACAGGCCATAAATCAGATCCATTTTCAAGTAAATTCCCGTTCCCGGTGCGGACACACAGGAACGGGAATTTAAACAAGGATAACATTTAAAATTCTAGTTCAACCATTGATAACAGTCAAACCGGGGTTTTTCGACAGCCTGATTCATAAATATATCTTCTGTTGTCGGAATATCCGGTTGAATATAGGTCATCTTTTTGCGTGCCAAATCGGCGTACTGGATATCGCGCAGTGCTTTTTGATATTCGTCATACGCCATTTTGTAAACCAGTTTATCGTCAAATTTTGTTTCTTTTTTATCACGATTATTGATACAATCGTTTGCCGTTTCCTCATAAATCTCACCGCGAACGATATAGGCATACCCGTAATCGGCATCAATCCGGAGCGCTTGATTAACAACGCTTCGCGCCTTGGGGTACTGGCCTAATTCTTTGTAACAAGCGGCCATCTCACATATTGCCTTTTTATTGTCCGGTGCCAAAGCCAATACTTTTTCATAGGTTGAAATGGCATCCCGGTACTTTTCAATGTTTTGATAGGCATTACCCATTAATTCCATGGCAAAAGCGTCGTCCGTTTTTTGCTCCAACAGCATGTTCAAATACTTTATCGATTCCTCATATTCCTGTTGTTTAAAGAGCGTTTCACCTAAACGGAACATTGTCGTCGTATTGGTCGGATCTTTCGCAACAGTTTCCTTCCAGGATTCAATCGCGCCGTCAGTATCACCCTGAACTTCATATATCTGACCGATAATTTTTTGCGCTTCCAAATTATTGGGCTCCAATTCAAGAACCTTTTCCCATATCGGCAATGCACCATCAGGATCATCCTCTTCGATAAGCAGATTGCCCAACTGTTGATAATCACTCACCTTTGTACCGTCCAATTCAATCGCGTTCCGGTAGCATTCAATGGCTTCTTCATTTTCATTCTTAGCTGCAAGATAATACCCCAGGCTTCGCCAGTAATGGGCCTTATCGGGATATCTTTCCTTCCCCAGACGGTAGACCATTTCCGCACTGTCGGGCATGTTGAGATTGACATAACAACTGCCCAAAAATGTATAAAGATCTGGAAATCGTTGTACAGTATCCA
>JAFGEC010000697.1 GCA_016931775.1 Candidatus Zhuqueibacterota bacterium
TCCCGGATGTAGCTGTCGGTAAAAACGGTGTTGCTGCGGTTCGGTTTGTTAATCGGCTCGAGAAGTAACCAGCGCTGAATAAAGCCATCTGCGTCCGGAACCTTGGGGGACGAAGTGGCAGGCTCAAAGTAAGATGCGTTACTGTGATTAGCATTGCTGGTCGTCAAGCTGCCATCAGCGCCGCCGGATGTGGCAGGGCAACCTAAAAATGCCAATCCAATCAAGATACAAAAAACCGTTATTATAATATTTCGGAAAGAATTCATCGTACACTCCTTGATAGAATGATAGATTTTTGTAAAAGAAACGAAAACGGATCTCTTTATATCATAACTAATTTATGCAATTCGCTCTGCAATGTCAAATTCTTAATTCGATTTTAATCTTAAAATTTGTCATATCGGTCGATTTTTGAGCGGATTGATCGGTTTGATCGAAAAATAACAAATGGGTATCGGGGGATTTTCCTTTCTCCCGATACTTTTCTTGTATAAAAGTGTCCAAAATCCTACCGCATTAGAACCATCTTGCCGGTTTTTATAAATCCATTACATTGGAACCGGTAGTAATAAACACCCGAAGATACCTGCCGGCCGTTCATATTCCTGCTGTCCCACTGTACGGTATAAATTCCCGATGGCCGGACACCGTTGGCAAGGTTTTTCACCAAACGGCCGCTGATATCGAATATATTCAAACTTATGTCTCCTGCCTCCGGCATCTTGAAAACAATACTTGTGGCGGGATTAAATGGATTGGGATAATTGCCAACGGCGTACGAATCTGGGATTTCGACTACGGGTTGTTCTGTCTCCGGCGCTTTTTTACCAAGATGTTCGATTTGAGATCTGGCTAGTTCCGCAATTGCTGTATCGGGCCAGAGGGTTATAATATGATTGAAAATTTCTGCCGCTTTTTCGGAATCTCTTAAATAATAAAGATAAATCAGGCCTTTGGCATATAAAACATCCTGGTCCAGGCCGCACCCTGTATAATCATTTAGAATTCGGTCGGCAAAAGACAGAGCGGATAAATAATCCTTATTATATAAGCTGCAATAAATCTTGTGATTAAGCACAAAAGGTAGCATGTCAACGACCATGTCGTCGTTTTCGATTTCCGTGAGATACATAAACAGCTCATCTGGTGAGTCCAATAGCCGATACAGTGTAGCTATTTTCGCCAGTGCAAGCTGTGAGGACTGTTTTCCATGGAAATCTTTGACCAGTTTTTTGAGGTCCTTGAGTTGCTGTTTTGTATCATTACTGAATTTTTCCTTGTCAGGTTCATTCTTGTCTTTGATTTCCTGTTTGAAGATTTTTATCTTTTCTTTTAAAATTTCAGAGATAGTTTTATATTCCTGCATTCCCTCGTCTGAGTCGCTGCCGGTGATCTCCGGAGGATTGTTGCTGTTGATATACAATTCCGGCGAGAGTGCTACGCGTTTTGGCAGGCCGCTGCACTGCTGCCAGCCGGCGAGGATATAATCGACTATGCCGCTCCCCAAAATAAAATTTGGCGGGTAACCGCTCCACTCTAACACCCCTTCGGCATTACAATAGGTACCGGCTGCGGCATAGATGTCATCGTAGGCATTATAGCAAAACACCACATCCTGTAAATCAGCTTCGGAGCCTGTATGCAAGTTTAATGCACCCAAATTTGAACTCAGGGTCGTCATGTAAAGATAAAGTAAACTGTAATTCACGGCAGAAATACTGATCGTGCCGCCGCTTTTGTCATATCCGTCTGTAAATAAAAAGGTATCATAACAGTCGGTCTGGCCGTCGTTATTATGCGACACATCGATCAGGTCAACACCACTCCAATTCAGGTCGATCGTACCTTCAACACCCGCATCGTCGAGCATAAAACAATCGCACGAATTGACCGTCAGCCGGCCGTCGACGGTCAGGTTGGAAAATTTGTGCAAATAGCTGGCAATGTTATTCACCGTAACGTCACCCGATAATGTGACATTGCCCACACCGGTCAGATGAACCCTTCGGCTGACCGTAATATCCTCGCTCCGGTTGTTCAAAAGTTTGACTGTTTCGCCGATATTGGCATGATCGAACGCCGATTGCAGAGAAGGATATTGTCCCATAAAGTACGCCCCGGAATATGACCGGATGTCAGGTGTAAAATAAGTCACACCGGTTCTGAACAGAAAGCCGCTGGTCACTTTTAAAAATGCGTTCATATTAACGTTGGCATAGTTTGCAAAGGTCAGCGTCGTACCATTTTCGATGATGTGGTCATTCTGCACGGTATGAGTGCCGCCACTCACATAAATCGTTTGGCCGTTAACCACATGCTGAAATGCCAGATCGATACTTGAATAATAGCCGGAATATTGTTGGTAGGTATGGCTCCACCTGCCGTCACCCGCGGACCAATAGCCGGCCAGGTGTAATAGGTTGGTAAAAATGCAGGGCGGGCCGTGTAATAGTAGGAAATATCGGGGAGGTAGGCGGAGTATTCGTCCTGCTGGCCGCTGGTAAAATAACTATGCGCGTAATAATATCCATTGATCAGGCCAAAACAATCGACGGATGGAAGGCAAACATGATATTCGGCTTCGCTGGCAATAAAATTACCGCTATATTCATGGACATTAGCCAGGACGCTTGAATTTGGAGCATCGCGTAAATAAATCCAGCTGTGATCATTATCAAAATCATTATGTACAAAATTCCGGACAATGGCATTATATTTCCAGTTTGCGCCGTGAGCTGCATCGGCGACAATTCTTTCGATATAATTATGTTCAAAGAGGTTTGCGTATGGATAGTTTCCGTGCAGACTGATATCACCTCCTGGACCGTAAACAGTACCAAGCCACGAAAGAATATGATCTCCAGCGAGCACGGCACCATTTTTTTCCCAATGCTGTTCAATGGAATAATTAAATGCAAAAACATTACAGTTCGCCCCGGCTTGTGCAACCATTGCGTGCCGCAGCCTTTTAAAAGCATTATTTTCAATAAGACAATTTGTTGTGCTTTGAGTCAGTAAAACGCCGTATCCATACCCACCGGCTTCAAAACAACGGGCGTCGTGAAAGTAACATCCATTGATCCAGATATGTGAGGAATACTGAGCTACCACATGGTGTTTACATGTTTGATGAAAATATACACCTTTAATCCAGCAGTTCACAGCAAATAGGTAATATACATTTAATCCAATATTTCCACCTCCTGGATATCCGGTATCAATCCGCTCGATTGTCATGTCTTCGATGCCGATATTCAAAACCGGATTTATATTCCAGAGTTCCGTCGAGAATTCTGTAGAATAATGTTTGGATGCTTGATCTTTCAAAAAAATCTCGTACTCCCAACCGCTGGGAGTTAGCCAGTTGGTTATTCCTGTTATTTGTGATATCTGCCCCACACACTCTTCGGCCCATTCCTCATCTTCACCATTGACCGGATGGTCTACTTCACACAACCTTATCCATCCTGGATTTGGGAGGCCAGTTGATGAGCCGACCCGAAAATTAGTTGTTGCTTTATCGAAATCTGTGATCAATGCCTGATGCTGGCCATTGTCATTTCCTTCAAACTGAAAACAGTTATGATTCGTTCCGTTAAAATCAAACCAGAGATGGGTATGCTGGGCCCCGGCCCCCTGGAAAATAATATTTCGATCGTCAGCGCCCAATGTGATGGTCCCATCGAGATAGTAATCCCCCGGTGGGAAATAAATCACGTACCATTCACCGGGAGGAATATGAGTGCGTATATATGTTATGTGCGCCAAAATTTCGTCATCATCATCAACACCGTTTCCGGGCGTGACCTGGTACACACAGTCTGCAGCTGCAGGAACCGGATTAAACAATCCGCATTGAGACCAGTTTATAATATCCCCGGGAAGAATGGTTTGGCTGTATAATGTAATCGCAAAAAAACAATTACATGGACAATTATTGAAAAGCATTGTTTTTTCATTTTATTCTCCTCTTCAAGAATTAAAAATACAGATATACCGACAGGTCAAGGGCGAAAAACTTGTGATGCAGGCTTGCACCTGCAATTGATGTTATATCACCAAGAACCACCATGTCCGTGCCAAATTCCAGCCCGAATCCAGGCTGCTGAATACCAAAACCAAAAGCCAGGTTTATCGTCGAACTGTCAAAAGAATGAAAGATATCAGTTTCCCCAATATACCTATAATGATAAAAATAATTTGGGTGTTCGGAGCATTTAAATAAAAATGTACGATTTCCCCGTTCAGACCCATCTTGAAGACCGATACAAAATCGCGGCCCAAAGAAGGTGTAAAATTGATTCCTCTTCTCATAAATTTTGTATCTCATTAACACGGGGATATCAATATATCTCAATTTGATATAAAAATCATATTTATAGATATCAAACAAATCAACACAAAGACCACCGACTATTCTTTCGCGTATTATACAGTTACGGGTCCTGTATTCGAGTGCATACATGAAAGAAAGCTGTCCGCCTAACTGCCTCTCCCGCCCAATTCCAATTGAAAATCCCGGCTTTGCCTCACTTTTGGTATCATAAAACTGTGACCTGTTACCTCCGGCAGTGACAAACCAGCGCTTCTGGGCGTAAATGTTGGAAACCAGGCAAAACAACAGAAAAATCATCAGTTTTTTCATGATCTTTTTCTTTCATTTGATTTAAACAAAGTCGGTAATCTGTTACGGCGGCACACCGCTTCTGGGTATGGTATAGCGAGTGTTAAAGATAACAGATATATACAAACATTTATATTTTCGAGCAACATGCCGTTTAGCGTGTATGAAAGAGTGTACCGGTATGAAGACAAACAGTGCACGGACATATTTCCAACAGCATAACATTCCCACAAAAGCACGGCTGCCTGGTAAAATGTAATCACGAAAATTTACAAATAAAAGCCTCAATTTTTATTCCGAAAATATTATGACAACCCGTCGAATCCGGAGACGTCTTTATTTAGATAAGGCATCAAACCGGAAAAACGTTACAAATAAAATCAAAAAAATAACATCTTTTGCTCCCCACGAGCCCATTATACTTAATAGAGGGATTAATTTGACAAAAACTCTGAAAAATTCCTGAATTATTAGAATTTTTTCGCCAATCCGTTTTGTTTTTTAAGGATGGCAAAAACCGATAAGGCCTGTTGATAAATGGTGCGGTTCTGAAATTTATTATACTGTCTCTGGCGAGAAAACTGATGGACCGCACTCGACAACTCCGCGTCCTTTGCGCCTTTGCGTTAAAATGAATTATTTACTAAACGCAAAGGCGCAGAGGACGCAAAGATGAAAGGAACTCCTAAAGATTATTAACAACGCGGTGAATTCCGTCACGAAGCACAGTAACGTGAAAATTTAATATCAATCCTAATTTTTTCTCACAAAGTCTCAAATACGTTAACAGTTGCGGTTTGTCGATCGGGGATAGCTTTACCTTAGCCTTTAAATCAACAACCACCTTATCCTCCACCAACAAGTCAAGGCGAAGGTCTGTCTCAAGTTTGATTCCTTTATAAGGGATTGGTACACTCTTTTGCCTTTCATACCGTATCTCTCTTAAATGCAATTCATGACAAAGCGCATCTTCATAAACAGATTCCAATAATCCAGGTCCCAAAATACGATGTACCTCTATTGCTGCTCCTATAATCTTTTTAGATATTTCATTCTCATGCATAGCCACTTCCATCTCACAATTCTCCGCGTCCTCTGCGCCTTTGCGTTAAAAAAGCATAAATTAACCAATATATCCTCCTACAGCCTCCAGGGCTCCCGGTATTCGTAATGCAGCAATTCGTTGGCTTTTTCGCAATTGGTCACCCGTTCCTTTACCGGATCCCACTCGATACGGGTCTTTTTTTCCAGTGCAATGTTGGCCAAATGGGCGAAACTGGTGGAGCGGTGGCCTTCTTCCAGGGGACAGAGCGGCTGTTTACGTGATTTAACGCAATCGAGAAAATTACGGATTAAATTGGCTGTCGAATCTTCACGAGGCTCCAGTTGTTTCTCCTCCCCTTCCATTAAATTCCCGCGATCCTGAAATTGTCCGGCACCGCTTGGAAAAATTTTATATTCCTGCTCACTGACAGAAAGA
>JAFGEC010000698.1 GCA_016931775.1 Candidatus Zhuqueibacterota bacterium
ACTATGGCAAAAATTCTGATCGTTGAAGATGAAATTGAAATGGCCAAAGGCCTGAAAGATAATTTTGAATTCGACGGACACGAAGTTTTAATCGCAGAAGACGGAGAACTTGGTTTGGAAATGGCTCTCAAAGAATCACCACATCTGATCATTCTGGATCTTATGTTACCAAAAAAATCCGGATTTGACGTATGTAAGGAAATCCGTGCTGCAGGCAAAAAGACACCCATTATTATGCTTACGGCAAGAGGCCAGGAAATCGACAAGGTACTGGGACTTGAACTGGGTGCGGATGATTACATGACAAAGCCGTTCAGTGTCAGAGAGTTATTGGCCCGCGTCAAGGCAGTACTGCGGCGGTATCCGGAACAGGGAAAGACCGAGCAGATCGTTAAAATCGGCCAAGTAACCGTTGATTTGGGAAAGTATACAGCCCATAACGCAGGCGGTCCACTGGAGCTTTCACACAAAGAATTCGAAATCATTAAATATTTCGTACAACACCAGGGCGAAACGGTCAGCCGCGACAAGTTGCTGGATGATGTATGGGGATACGACGCCTATCCCACATCACGCACTGTAGACAATCATATCCTGCAATTGCGAAAAAAAATCGAAGCGCAGCCTGAAAAACCACGTCACATACTCACTGTCCACGGCATTGGTTACAAATTTGTCGGATGACATTTTTTGACATATATTGACGTCCCAATGACAACTTTTTGTTCTAATTTCAGTATAATGAGGTGGAACAAAAAGAGAGTCAATCGGACATATGAGGTAAAAAACAATGAAAGCAGTTTATATAGACATATTGATATTCTGCATCACGCTTCCGGTTGCGGCCAGGGAATCACAACGTGAAATCGATCTGCGCGGTTATTGGAAATTCGAAACATGGGATGACAAAAAATTTGCGGATTCTGATTTTGACGATTCCGAATGGGAAGAAATCAAAGTCCCGAGCTCCTGGGAATCGAGAGGATTCCCCGGATATGACGGGTATGCCTGGTACCGGACCACTTTTGACTGTCCGGGTGAGCTGGAACAAAAGTCACTCATGTTAAAGTTGGGAAATATCGATGATGTAGATGAGGTTTATCTGAACGGACAATTTATAGGCGGCATGGGCACTGTTGAACCGGAATACGTCTCGGCTTATTCCAAAAGCCGCAGTTATCCCATTCCGACCGGGGTACTGCTGTTTGAGGAACAAAACGTCGTTGCCGTCCGGGTATTCGACCAGTATGGCCCGGGGGGGATTATCGAAGGTGAAATTGGTGTATACTCTTATGCAGGTCTGGATATGGAGGTGAATCTTGCCGGAACATGGAAACTTGCTTTTGGCGATAATCAGGAGTGGCGGGAAATTAATTGCAGAGAAAGAGCTTTTAAGGACATACAGGTGCCGGCAAATTGGGAATCCCAGGGATATCAAGACAAAGACGGATATGCATGGTACCGGAAAACCTTTTCCATCGATAAACGGCTTGCAGATGAAAAGCTGATATTGGCAATGGGTAAAATTGACGATTACGATGAGGTCTTTTTTAACGGTGTGCAAATCGGTCGAACCGGACGTTTCCCTATCCACGAAGACCAAAAAAACTCCGGTAATTACTACAGAAAAGAACGGATCTATCGAATTCCACCTCATCTTGTACGCTGGAACGGTAAAAATGTCATTGCCGTTCGGGTCTATGATGTATGGGGAGACGGAGGTATTTATGAAGGCCCTGTTGGAGTCAGTACCTGGCAGCGCATGCTGGAAAAAGAAAAAGAAAAACGGCAAAAACACCGTTTTATCTTAGATGAAATTCTGCAAGATGTGTTCGATTGGTAGGTATAGGAAACGATAAAAAGACAGGTGATAAAATGAGGTTCATAACATGTACAACAATCTTCTCACTCTTGCTTGCCACTGCTTACGGACGTGATATACGCAGAGAATTAAACCTGGAAAACTGGAAGTTTGAGATCGGCAACAGTGACAGTTATGCAAAAACGGATTATGATGATTCAGATTGGGAATACATCAGAGTACCTGGATGCTGGGAAGATGCCGGATTCCCCGGATATGACGGATATGCCTGGTATAGAACCATTGTTTATATACCCGAGGAATTAAAAAGAAAAACATTGCGCTTGAGACTGGGTCGTATCGATGACGTGGACAGAGTTTATATGAATGGTGTATTCATCGGCGGGATGGGATCAATGCCACCAAAATACGAATCGGCATTTAATTTTCAACGTGATTATTATATCCCGGCGAATTTCCTGAAATACGATAGAGAAAATCTGATTGCCATTCAGGTTTACGACGAACACAGTTGCGGCGGTATAAGCGGCGGTGACATCGGTTTATACAGTGAGAATACCGTCGAACTGGTAGAAAACCTGACCGGAATGTGGAAGTTTACAACCGGTAACAAACCGGAATACAGTGAGATAAATTTCGACGATTCTGACTGGCAGGATATGATGGTTCCCGCTCCATGGAGTTCGCAGGGCCTGGGAGATTATGACGGTTATGCCTGGTATCGGAAAGAGATAACGATAGACGGTTCGCTAAAAGGCGAAAGACTGATCCTGGCGCTCGGAAAAATAGATGACGCTGAACAGGTTTATTTTAACGGCGAAAGAATCGGCGGCAGTGTTTACGGCCCACTTCATCAGAGTGTTGGGCGTAACAACAATTTCTACAATCAGGAAAGCTATTATTATATACCTTCACACTTGATTCGATGGGGCCGGTCCAATACGATTGCCGTACAGGTGTGGGATGCCTGGAATATCGGCGGAATATACGAAGGACCCGTTGGGATCACAACTCGAAAACTGTACATGGAATTCAAAAAAATCTGGTAATCCTTTTCGCACTCCAAAGCTCCCGGATACCGGGAGCTTTTTTTATTTTAACGATAAAAACTTGCTTTTTCACCGCGACTTGGCTAAATTTACCTTTGCGAAACAGGAGAAAGCCATGAAAAAGACAAAAATACCGAAAGTCCTCAAGCAGGCGTTATTTCTTATCATTCTCGCAATGGCACTTGGATTACCAGCCAATTGGATCAATCCCAAGGGTATTCCGCTTGGATTCACACGCCCCACCGCTGTTTCTGCGGCTGATTCGCTCTTTACGCTGCCGGTGGGTGATCAACATCAGAGGCTGGATAAACCACTGACTATTAATACAGACCAGGTCCACACTCTCCAAAATGCTGAAAAGGCAATTCTGCTGGACGCCCGCAGTTTGACGGAGTACCGCAGCGGGCACATTCCCGGCGCTGTAAATCTTCCGTATGAAGAAATATTTGAACATGAGGACATCTATAATTCTCTCCCATACGATAAATGGCTGATCTGTTATTGCGAGGGTCCTCCTTGCGATTTGGGGGAATTGCTGGCGTGGGAACTGTTTAATATGGGATACACGGCGGTTGCGATCTATACCGACGGATTAAATGAATGGATTAAAACTCAAGATGTGGAACGGGTAGAAACGGAGCCGGCTCATGAAAATTAAAAATATCCTTCTCATCCTTGTCAGATTATTTCTGGCCGGTGTTTTTATTTATGCTGCCGCAGGTAAAATCGCAAATCCCGCAGGATTTGCCAATGAAGTCGACAATTACCGTATGCTGCCGTATATTCTGGTTACACTCATGGCGGCGATATTGCCATGGGTGGAGATGATCTGCGGATTAATGTTACTGCTGGGCAAATGGGTACGGGGTACCAGCGTGCTGATTATCATTATGAACGTGGTATTTATTATCGCCATCAGCTCCGCCATGGCTCGCGGTTTGGATATCGAGTGCGGTTGCTTTAAAATCGGCGGTGAAGGAGCCAAAGTCGGATTTATACGCTTGATCGAAGATTTTATATTTTTAGCGGGAGCTGCGATATTGTATTATTTTTATAGCGTCGGTCAAGAACAGATGTCGGGAATCGATAATAACTGAAATATAGCATACTCTATCTGGCTTTTATTATCCCCTGTCTGGGCAGGATAAAATTGAGATAATTGCGTGAATCGGCTTCCACTCTAAAGACTTGTGTTACATTTTTATACCCGTCACACGAGCCTGTTAACGGATACGTTCCGCTTGGAATCGTAAACCAGTACTGTCCCCAAGCATCCGCAATGGTCAGAACACTGTCCCCCAGCAACACCGCCCGGTCAGCCACAGTATCTTTCAGCGCCTTATATTGCAGCGTCGCCCCTGTTGCCGCATCGAATATTTGTTTGTCGCTCCAGTTCGCCAAAGAAGAATCTTCCTGCAGCCGCTGTTGAAACAAGGTGCCATCCTGAAACTCGCCATAGACTTTACCTGTGGTCGAATCCGGTTTCAATAAAAAATCAAGTGTGATGGTGCGGCCTCCCTGCACAACAACTGACAAGGTTGTGTCACCACAAAACAAAGCAGAGCCTGTGAAGGTATGTGTGCCGCGTTCCAGCCCGGTGATGCGATACCAGCCTTTCGCGTCTGTGGTGGCAAGATAAGTGGTATCCGAAAAAATCCAAGCCGGATGGATGGCAACCGCACCGACGGGCAAGAGGCAGCTGACTGTTCCCTGTACAGCGCCCTTTGTTTCGACATGCTCGGTTGTTTGCTTACACGCAAAACTAAAAAAAAGGAAGACAAGCGGGATAAATATATATCTTTTTAACATTCCGTCCTCATAGTGCTGGGTGAAATGAAAGCCCGGCAACAGCGACACCTGTCCGCCGGGCTATAATTTAAATAACAGAAGCAGAACCTTGAATTTACCGGTTCAGCACCATTTTTCGCACCTGTTGAAATGTGCCGTTATTGGTCTGTAAAGAAATCGAATACAAGTATACACCAGATGGTGCGGGGTGACCGTTTTCAAGATGCCCATCCCAATTCTGTATATACGTCCCTGTC
>JAFGEC010000699.1 GCA_016931775.1 Candidatus Zhuqueibacterota bacterium
CTCCAGCTAATATCATGTGTTCCTGAGTCGAGTGTCCGATTTACCAATGTTTTCACTTTTCTTCCATTGATGTTATAAATTTCCATGTTCACCGCGCTAGGTTCCGGTACATTAATACGAATTATTGTCTCATTGGTGAATGGATTTGGGAAATTGGTTTCGATCACATTGCCGCTGTACAGGGTATCGACAACGCTCCCCCAGCATGTGGGCGCGTACGAGGTGTAAGTCGGCAGCCAATCGAAATAGGCTTGCGCTCCTTGCTTTGGACTCAGGTAGCAATCATATGGAGGGCTATCGCCCAGATTTTCAATAAGGTCGCTAAGAAAGCCAACGAGGTATGAAACGTTACCCTGGTTATCCATAGCGTTCCTGATTGCGTTACCGAAGCCAGCCGTACTCCCGTTGACCAGGTTCCAGGGATCGTTTGGGAACGGAGTCCAAAACATTTCCGTGATGATCATCGGCCACCGGTCCGCGGCAGGTTTGTATTGCCTGTACCACAGGGCTTGAATGGCTGTGGTGTTATTGAATACACCACCATATGCAGGATAATAATGGCATGCGACTCCAATGTTTGTACCGGTGAAGGGAAATAAATCCCATTGATAAGGCGATCCCTGCCACTCTAATGTCGGAACCCATATCACGTTTTCTGCACCTGTATTCCGGATATCATCTATGATGGGTTGAATCCAGTCTCTGAAAGCGCGAAAGTATTTGTTTTGATGGTTGCCCCAGTCGCCATTGCCCGGAGCGGATTCGATATCGACCGGTTCGTTCATGAGCTCGAACATGATATTGTCAACATTATTGACGACAGAAGCATAGGCAACCCTCTGCCAAAAGGTGCGCAGGCGCTGCTGTTCTATTACACCCGCGTTGCGGGTGCCGTTATTGGGTGTGTTGATCGGTCCTGTCGCACTAAGCACCAGGTAAAGTCCCACCGACTTTAGATAGCTGGTGTAAGGAACAAGAAAGTTGTTGATCCAGCCATCGAACTGGCTGGAGTCGACCAGCCCGTGCGCATGCGTCCAGCCGCCTATAGCGTCGGTATTGACACGCACAAAGCTGCAATACCAGCCGTGATCACGACCATATTTCGGGCTGGTGTCGGACATAAGGTTTGCCACGGCATTCATAAAGTTCAAAAAGCCAGCGACATACCTCGTATCGTTCCAGTTGCTTGGATCTCTGTACCATCTATTGCCGTTAAACCAACTGGCAGTGGGTTGCATCCATCCATGAAGCAGGACATTATTGCCGCAAGGATCTTTTAGGAAGCGGCCCTCTATATGTAAGGGCGGCGTCGGCATTCCCTCATAGGCCTGGACGCTTGTCGAGAAGGCTACTACTGCGGCAATAATGGAAGCGGCGTGGATGAATCTTAAAGACTTCATTTTTTTTCTCCATTGTTAAATTATATCCAATTGTCATTCTTAAATCATCAAATCGATAATCAAGACCATAATTAGCATCACCAATCCAGTACTCTGCCGAGATGAACGTATCGAAATATAGACTACAAGAAATTCGACAACCATATTGAAAAAGATTGTCCCCAGGTGTTGGAATCATCCTTGATCCCATTCTATAGCCACATATTTCACCGTCACAATAAATGGGCATATTATATCCAAGTCGAATATTTGAATTACGCATAGTCCATTATATATTTGGCATTCGTTTTAATGCTTTGTATGTTCGGTATTTTATCTTTATAAGAACTGTCAATATACTGGGGTATACATCATACAAAAAAAATCAAGTGAGAGATGTTCTGCATCTTGAACATTACCGTTATCGCACAACAAAAATCCATCCGCATGTTGTTATGATCAAAGGCGCCATGGGAGTAAAAAATCTTCCGGATCGTCCCACTTACATTCCCACGCTATAGGTCTTTTGTCCTGAACAAATAATACAGAAACATCGTTAAAATGTCAAGGTGAAAATGTGCAAATTTTTTTATGGATATTGTCGAAAAAAGTTATAAATTGCGATGCGATGGCATTTGTGAAAAATAAAACGACTAAAAATATAACGACCATTTAGAAAGGAGACGTCCGGGCAAAAAGTAATAACGAAACAAAAAACCAGCTTGAGTGTTTTTAGTTCATACATTAAGCAACGGTCAGTTACAGTAATTTGAATGATTTTTTCCGTCTTCTGTGCGGACTCGACGTTTAAATTTTTCAAGCAAGACCCGGTCAGGATTTCATTTCCTGACCAGCTCATTCGCGTAATTTTTCTCACGCCGGCTTCCAAGTGGAGGGGCCTGCGCCTCGTTTTATCTCCTCTGTTTTTTAACAGAATGTGGAACAACATGGCTGTCGTCAAGTTCAACATGTAACCAAAAATGAAAGGTTTTTCATGAGAAGTGTAGAGATTTTTATTGTTTTAATTTTATATTTGACATTACCCGGCTATTCGGTTGTTTTTAACGAGATCGTCGCCGCAAACAATACGAATATTGCTGATAAAAACGGCGATTTTTCCGACTGGCTCGAACTCTATAACGAAACATTTTCGGCTGTCAATTTAGCAGGTTTTTATCTGAGTGATGATGCGGAAGAACCGCAAAAATGGACGTTTCCCGACGTGACGCTGCAACCGGGCGCATTTTTACTCATATGGTGTTCGGGCAAGGATATTTCGGATTCAGAGCTGCACACCAACTTTAAGCTCAGCCGCGAAGGCGAAACCGTGCTGCTCTCTTCAACAACAGGTATGATTGTTGACTCACTCAGTTTTCCGGCTTTGCCGGCGGATATGTCTTATGGACGCTATCCGGATGGCTCGGTTAATTTTGTGATATCGGAAAATCCATCACCTGCCGCCGCCAATTCGTTCAGTGAAGTCAATATCTTTGCCGCCGCCCCGGTTTTTTCAAAACTCCCCGGCTTTTACGACGGCAGCTTATCCGTTGAACTCTCGACAACAACCGACGGCGCGCAGATTAATTATACCGTGGATACATCCGAGCCGAACCGGCAAAGTACGCCGTATACCGGCCCCATTCTCATCGATAAAACAACGATTATTCGCGCTGTCGCCATAGCGCCGGGCATAAGGCCAAGCGCTTTTTCGACGCAAACTTTTCTAAGCGTACCGCAGCCGGAAATTAAAAATCTGCCTGTGCTTTCCATTGTCACCGATCCGGATAATTTATGGGATGACAAAACCGGTATTTACGCCAATCCCCTCAAGTCAGGTGATGAATGGGAACGCCCGGTTTCCGTCGAATTTTTTGAACAGGGTGGTGAATTTGGTTTTAGTACCGGCGCCGGTATACGTATCCACGGCGGCGCTTCGCGCTTGCCGGAGAAAAGCGCGAAAAAATCCTTTCGCCTGTATTTCCGTTCAGAATATGGCGTAAATGAGCTGGAACATCAAATTATCCCATCAACAGATCGCGATAAATATGACTGCCTCGTATTGCGCGCCGGTTTTAATGATGCGTGGATTCACTGGCTCGACATCGAGCGCGAGCTCACCACCTATGTGCGTGACGTATTGATGCGCGATATATACTTGAGCATGGGGCATCCCGCCTCGCACGGCGACTATGCGCACCTTTTTCTCAACGGCGAGTATTGGGGTCTGTATAACGTATCCGAGCGCTACGACGATGATTTTGGCGA
>JAFGEC010000118.1 GCA_016931775.1 Candidatus Zhuqueibacterota bacterium
CCAAGGCAGCCGATCTTTTCACTTTTGGATAAACAATATAAAGCATATGATATTAAGTATTTGTTTATAAATTAATTATGTTTATTTAACAGGATTAACAAGATGAACAGGATATGAGTAATACTGATCCCTATTTCTGATTGTTTTTCCGATTGAACCATCATGTCGATCCTGTTGATCTTGTTGATCCTGTCAAAATCTAAATATTTTTCAAATAAATTACAAAACCGATGTCTAAGTAATTCTTTTAGAGAAAGCCAAAGTTATTAAATTTCAACAGGTGTTTTTTAAAGGTTGACGGCTATGCGCTGAGCGGGATTCGTGTCGATCCGTGGCTAAAAAAAATTATTAACCGTTATCCATTTGGTGCAAAAACTAAATAATACAATATATATGAAGCTAAATTAAGTTGACGCCAATGCGTACTTGCGGTACGGGCCCGACATTTTTAACTGCTTATCAAAAACTTATCGCGCTGGAAAAACTTTCATACACTATTCTGTTTTTTTAAGCCATGAACTGCAAACTTGCCGGTTATTGTTCACTGTTCATTGTACGAACTATTTACCCTTCAAATCCCCCAATTTTATCGTTCCAAATACCGACGGCGTTTGATGTGCATCATCCCGTGCCGAATGCCATGTCAATTTACATTCCCTCTGATTTCCATCGTTGTCGTTGTAATGCAAATCAAATCCTATATACTGACCGGGTTGGGGTAAATTTGATAATACTTTCCAGGGAATGGCAATTTCCGCAATATATCCCGATTGGGTATTTTGCTGTGCGCATTTTATTTCTGTCGGACCTCTATGTTTTTCATCCCGCACCCGATCGGTATTCCAGTTGTATCGAAACATAAATTCATCATCCCCATAAAACCGTGATTTACTATTGTCCATATCCAAATAGATCTCGACACCATCACGATCGTAATCGCTTGAACCTTGGTCGGATTTGACATCATCATCAATTTGTATCAAAAAGTAAAGATTTGTTACATCCCAAACAGCTTTGAAGGTTACGGACAAATCCTCCAGGGATTCGTTTTTACCCAGCACAATATGACTCAATCTTTCTTCCGCAACAGATCCCCAGATTGGATCAATTCTCCCATCGATGACCGGCGCTTTCGGTGTTTTGTCAATAACAGGACCAGCGTATGGTAAGATTGTCAGCCGGGCTTCGCGGCTTTTCACGGATCCTTTACTGTTATAAGCCTTTACCGAGTAGCTACTGTTATTTTCCGCTCTATCCGGATGACTTACCTTTAACATAAATTCAGCCGCACCGTCAATCGGCGTTCCGTTTTTTTGCCATTGATACTGAACCGGATATCCTTTTACCCGAACGTAAAAAAAGGCGGGATCGCCGGATTGAATAGTCGTATTGGCCGGTTGCCGGATAATGACAGGCGGTAAAGTATCCCGGGTAGCCATATAACCATCAGGATCCAACCCGCTCAGCGAAATCACCAAATCAGGTAAAAACTCACAGCTATCCGAGTGCGTTTTTTTAGCCTGGTCGAACAGCCAATCTTTTGCCTGGTCCACTGAAGGTTTTTCACCTCTTCCATTCCAGTATTCAAGAATTTTATTAAATCCCGGCGTTCGTGGAATATTCCAGGGCTGAGTATTTCTCTCAAACTTCTTATGCGTCCACCAGCTCCAGCCGACATTTTGCGATTCTAAAAACGTGGTTGCTTGCGTATTGTAAAAATATGGAGGACCCTGCTCACCTGTTTCTCCGTGCCAAAGCGGTATATTATATTTTTTCCGCAGAATATCCCATCGTTCAAGTCCCCGTGAATTCGCAGTAGGCGGATAAGAATGAAAAGCGATGACCAGATGAGAATCCCAGTCCATAGGTTCCAGCATTTCAAAATTCTGCGCCCAGTCGTCACCTTCAATAAAAATGATGCCTTCTTGATCGATCGAACGAATTGTTTTGGTTAATTTAACATACAACTCCCTGAGCAAAAGTTCAGAAATATGAGGATACCGCCGCAGCAGAGGTTCGTTGAGCAAGTCGTAACCGATGATACACTCCTTATCACGGTACCTCCCCGCTATTTTAAGCCAGAGATCGAAACAGCGAGGCCAGTATTTTTCTTTTTCAGTCCAGAGTCTTGCTTCCCCGTCGCTATCGGCGATATTCTCTGCATTCTGCGCTCCGGGAGCACCGTGCATATCCCAGATAATGCCCATGTGGGATTTTTCACACCAGGAAACCAGGCTGTCCAACAGTGCAAATCCCGCTTCAGAGTAAAAATACGGCGGTTTATCCGGCTGACCGTCCCTCGGCTGCAGGACAGATGCAAGTAAAGCGATACGTATTGAATTAACGCCCCACATTTTCATCGCTTTAACATCACTCTCAGTCATAAAGTTATGATAGTAAATTTCCCAGAATTTCGACGCATCATTCTTGCCGACAAGATCTATAATCGCTTCTTCAAATTGGCGCGGACGATCAAGTTTTCGGATTCCCCACATATAACCCTCTGGCAACAGCCAGCAGCCGATACCAAATCCTCTGAGGATAACCGTCTCCCCTGTTTTACGGTTTACAATATTTTGTCCTTTTGTGGTATAATAGGCATAGGAAATGGTACTTGAGCACAACAGGAGGATAATACCGGCCAGATAGCTTGTACGTCTCATTTAATTTCTCCATTCAATTGCTTTAAAATACCATGGTAATGATGGATAAAGGAGGCGCCGTATATTTTAACGCTTTGCCGTTTACCCACACCTGGAAAATCCTGTCCGCCTCGCTTGTATTTAAAATCACCGTAACCACGTTTTTTTCGTCATCAACAAATGCAGTGGCCAAAAAATCATCATTATTCGATGTACAGGCAATCCGTTTCATGCCGAGTTTGATAAAACGGGAAAAGTGTCCAAAGTAGTAGTAAGGAGGATTAAAAGTCACCTCTCCCGTCTTGGTGTCTGCTGTAACCATACTCGTTCCGCCGAGTCCGCCTGCATGCCGGGGACCACGGGTTTCATCCAGCAGCAGGTTCCAGAATGTCCATCCGTTTGTCCAGTTGTTCAGATCAATGATCATATTTTTCGCAATATGAACACCGGTTTCCCAACTGCCTCCCATCCCCGCCTCGCTATAGATCAACTTTTTATCCGGAAATGCATCATGAACCATTCGAACGTTGTCATAATGATCCCCTACATAGTAATGAAACGCCAAACCCCAGACATATTGCGATGCTTGTGGGTCGTCGTACACCACTTCAGCCCGTTGATACATAATGCCTCTATTGTGGTCCCAGATCATTAGTTTCAAGTCGGACAAACCGTTTTTTTTCAGAGTGGGGCCCAGAAAGTCCCGCACAAAATCCCGTTCTTCCTCAGCGGTAAAAATACAGGATTCCCAGACCTGCACAGCCATGGGTTCGTTTTGTACGGTAAGTCCCCAGTGCGGGATTCCTTCTCTCTCGTACGCTTTCACATATTTGACAAAATAATCCGCCCAGGTTTGATTGTACTCGGGCTTGAGCTTTCCCCCATGGAGCATATTTTTGTTCGTTTTCATCCATGCAGGTGGACTCCACGGTGAAGCGTATATTTTAATATTTCCACCGGCTGATTCAAGTGCTTTTTTAATAAACGGAATACGGAATTTCCGGTCGTGCTCAATCGAGAAATTCTTCAGGTCTTTATCTCCTTCCACCTCGGCATAGGTATACATTTCAGCGGAATAATCACAACTGTGAATCGTTGTCCGGCAGAGGGTATATCCGTTTCCTTCGACCGGATCGAAACTTGCTTTGAGAAACTTTTCCTGATTTTCCTTCGTCAATTTAGCAAAAGTAATCGCAGATGCATCCGTAAACGCACCACCGAAGCCTTCAATCGTCTGGAAGGTTTTATCCACATCAACCATGATAGTTGGATAATTTTCATCCGGCTGGTTCAAAGGTTCAAAAGCCCTAAAACCTCGATCCGTTAAAAAATTTGAATTAGCCCGTGCGGTCATATATACTTTGGCTTCATCAAAATCTTTTGAATGGCAGATATCTGTCCAGGACAACGAGGTAAAACAAAAAACCGTAACAGTAAAAAGTATATTTAGTCTGACACACTTTTTCATTGTATCCTCCATGACTTTATATTAACCTTTAATTATTTAAACAAAAAGTAATGTGGTTAAAAAAACGAATCTGAAAATTTCAGTTCACTTCCTTTGCATAGGAATTTGCCGGACCCGAAGCAATCTTTTTATAAATTATTGATTTTTAAGTATTTAAATATTTTACCTCAAAACCAAAAGTGTCAAAAAAACAATTACTTACGACACTAGTCCAACCGACCTCTAGAAACCCAATCCGATGGAAAACATTTGTATGTTTGTCAGAACGCCAAAATCCTGGTAGGCATAGTCGATACACAATGATGAAAAACCGGGTATTTTAAGCAAAAAACCAGCTCCCATGCTCAAACCGATTTGGGAATCCCGCGCGAGCAGTGATTTATAACCTGCCCGGAGGAAAAAAGTCTTTTTAAAAGCATACTCGGCGCCCAGGTTCAAACTTTGGGTGTCATCATTGGGATGCATGGCGTCAACCGCCAGCAAAAGATCGTTGGTTTCCGAAGCCTGCAGTACATTCATTCCTACGCCCACCCGTAACAGCAGCGGTAAATCAAACTGGTCGGTCTCAAGATTTGCATTTATATTTTCATTATTTCCATGCAGGCGCTGATTGATATCCGCCTGGATTTGCATATCCCGGCCGGTCATTTGCATCTTGGTGCCGTAATTGGTTATACTCATCCCTATCATCAATCCATTAAATTGTGTTTCATATTGTGTTCCAATGTCGAAGGCAATACCGGTCGCACTGCAGTTCCGGATATTCTCGTAAATGTACTTAAAATTCCCTCCGATTGAAAACCGGTCGGTGAGAGCTTTGGCGTAGCTTGCAGAAAAAGTATAACTTCCTGCATCGAACATTTCTCCGGTTCCCATGGGTTGGTCGACTGTTGTCACCTCCATTTCATCCATGGTAAGGAAAAATGCTCCGAAACCCAGGGTGCCCCACTGTTGCAGTGGAATGGCGATGCCGGCAAAGTCATAGCTTATATCCGCTATCCAGCTTATATGATTGAACAGTACCTGACTTTCAGAGAACCGGACAAGTCCGGCAGGATTCCAGTAAATTGCGGAAACATCATTTGCCATTGTTGTGTATGCACCGCCCATACCGACGGCTCTTGCACCGACATCAATATTCAAAAAACGGGCTGCAGTTGTACCTACTTTGCTGACGTTTTGCCCGAAAGACGGCAGAGCGATGGTTATGAAGAAAAGTAAAAACACGAATCTTTTCATTTTTTTCTCCTCATTTTCTGTCGCGAGAATCGTAAAGATACTCATAAACTCTCCCTGTCCAGAAGTGACGATCATTTCTATTTGATAACTGCAAATTTACCAATTTTGCTACCGAGTTTTCCGGCATCAACGTGATAGATATAAATACCGTATGAAATTTCCAGCCGGTCTTTTGACAGCATATCCCAAACCAGTGTTCCGTCAGAAGCGGATGTGGCATTATGCTCAAATTCCCGCACCAGCAGTCCCGAAATATCGAATATTCGAAGAGTACATTTTTGCGGTAGATTGATAAAATGAAGTTCGCGCGGTCCGCGCCCTCGGGTATATGGATTCAACGGCTCCCAATCTGCCGTCACAACGTAGGGATTGGGTACGACACGAATCAAATCCAGCTCGTTTTTTGCTTTTGAACTGTTGACCGAAGGTGCCTGCACGGTGAACGTCATTGAATCCGCTGCAAGAAAAGGATTTTTAAAATTAATGAATGCCGTATCGCCCGGTTGAGGCATCAAAGTATCGTCGTCTAAAATATACAACGAAAATTCCCACCCGGGAAGAAGAGAATCGCTGAGCATTATCACAGCATCCCGTCTTGATTTGGAGGCCGTTCCAGAAGTGAGCAATCCTTCCTGGCCGGGTAATACATCTCTGTCATCAAAGGCAAATTTTACCTTTTTATTCAACTTTTTATCAATAATTTGAAAATTAGCCGGAGTGGCAGGCAATTCCGGGCGCGTTGGCGGAAACGCAACGGATGTATCCATCCCGGCTTCACCGATTACCAGCAGAAAATCCGATGATTGCGGTGCGATTCCGTTGTCATCATACTTGCTGTGTTCCTTTACACGAACCTGGAATACATTGTCACGGTTCCAAGAACTTGATGAAAACGTAAGGACCTCTAATGAATTGTGAAAAAAAAGCTGAAAGCCGTCACGAACAGGCACGGGATCGCCATCGTGAAACATTGTACTCTCCTCAATCAGCGTATCCATGGAAGTAATATCGACAAGATTAAAGCTTTCTGTGATTGGAGTCCATTTTTTTTGTACGCCTTGATTAAAGGTTATTCGATACTGGTGATTTTCTTTTATTTCATCAGGGCTCACAATTCTTATTCGAACCTGGCCGTCACTCGCATAACTTTCGGCCCGTTGAATATCGCTATAGTTTGCATCAACATAACCGGCAACCGGCGCTTCGGGACGCACTTTTTGTACATTGGGGCCTTTTTCTTGAATTTCAAAAGCCTCGTTAACGAGAATATATTTCGTACATTCCGAAGGGGGAAGGCCGCTTGCGGGATCACCGTGATCATAACTTGTAACCGCATAATAATATGTAATACCGTTTGTTACCGTGGTATCTTCATATGTATGAACAATACCGGTATTGGTTCCCAGCCAGTACTGCACACCCTTGATGGGTGCGGGTGCGTATCCCTCATGCTCATTAATCACATCAAACTGAGCAAGCGGTTTTCGGAAAGTGACATTACCCTGTCCGTCAGTTATCGAAAGCATGTCTCTCCAATAAGGATCCGTCGACCGATAGATTCTGTAACCCTCAAAATCATTGCCGAGAATCGGATCCAATGTTTGCTCTGCTATTTCATCCCAAATAAG
>JAFGEC010000119.1 GCA_016931775.1 Candidatus Zhuqueibacterota bacterium
GATATCGTGCTGTTTTTAAATCGCGAAGGAACCATTGAAACGGCCAACCGTCGCGGTTCTGTCATGTTGCCGGAATTAAACCGAATCCTGCAACTTGAACAATTATTTGAGCCGGCCTTTTCCGGCACCATCCAGTCTTCGATTAAACGGGTTCTGGAAGGAAAAGAGATAAGTGGTGCAAACTGGCAGCTGAAAAATCCGAAAACCGCAACAAAATTTGTAGATGCAAAACTTTTTCCCCTGCATCTGGGTGATCAAATTTCAGGAATCGGTTGTATTCTCAAAGACACCACACAACGCGAACAGGCATTCCAGGTTTTTGAACAAAAAACCCAGGCGTTGCAGCAGGAAGTAGAGGATACAACGGCCAAACTGATTCAGGTGCAGCAAAAACTCGCCATGTCGGAAAAAATGGCGGCCATGGGCCAACTCGCCGCCGGCGTTGCCCACGAACTGCGAAATCCTTTGAATGTCGTGAGCACGTCGATATATTTTATACAACGGGTTTTAAAAGACAAGGACGAGCAGATCGAACATCACATCAGGATGATCCGACAGGAGATTCAGCGGGCCCAAACCATCATAAACAATCTTTTGGAATTTTCCCGCAAATCCGCACAGGACCGGGCAGAAACGGATATCAATGCCATTATCGAGCAAACGTTGGCGCTTGTGCAAAGGGAATTGACCATAAAGGAAATTATTATCAACAAAAACCTCGGGGCAACGGAAAAGTGCCACGTCAATCCGGATGAAATGAAACAGGTTTTTCTCAATCTTATTCTAAACGCCAAGGATGCCATGCCCAACGGCGGGATATTGAACATCCAGACTCAATCGACAAACGACGGTCACATCAAGATTTCGTTTACGGATACAGGCCACGGTATACCCGATGGATTGAAGGATAAAATTTTCGATCCGTTTTTTACAGCCCGGCGGGACGGCCAGGGCGTTGGAATCGGCTTGTCGATCGTCCATTCGGCAATCGCCCGCAATAAAGGAACGATCTCGGTCGATTCAAAAGAAAATGAAGGAACGACATTTGTTATCAAACTTCCGGCAATGAATGCTTTTGAATTTAAAGCGTTCGATGATCTAGAAAACGGTTAATAAAAGGATTAAAATCGGATGACGGAGTCCAAACACCAAATATTGCTCGTGGATGATGAAGAGAATTGTCTCCGGGCAGTCAGTGATGTGTTCGAGCTTGAAAATATCACCTGCTTTACAGCGAACAATGCAACGCGCGCATTGGATATCATTGAGCGAGAGGAAATCGACATCGTTATATCGGACGTGAGAATGCCCGGTAAAACCGGTATGGATTTACTGGTCGATATAAAAAAAATCCGGCCTGATATGCAGGTTATCATGCTGACAGGTTATGGCAGCATCAATGATGCCGTCGAATCGATGAAACTGGGTGCTTATCAGTATATCCTTAAACCTGTCATTATGGAAGACCTGCTTGCGATGGTAAAGGAATTACAGGAGAAAATCGACCAGCAAAAAAATCATACCCCCTTTGAGGAACTCGATGTACCCAAAGGTAAAAAGATACTGGGAAAATCGCCCAGGATCCAAAATATCGCCAAACTCATCAGCAAAATATCCAACACAGACCTGCCGGTCCTTATCGTCGGAGAAAGCGGTACCGGAAAAGAACTGGCAGCGACTGCAATACATTACGGCAGCGACCGCGCCAAAGGTCCGTTTGTGGCGATCAATTGTCCGGCTTTTCCCGAGACTCTGCTGGAAAGTGAATTATTCGGGTATGAAAAGGGCGCTTTTACCGACGCAAAGACATCAAAACAGGGCAAGATAGAAATCGCAGACGGCGGAACTCTTTTTCTTGACGAAATCGGTGATATGAAACCGGCCATGCAGGCGAAACTTTTACGGGTCCTGGAAGAGCAGGAATTTCAACGTCTGGGTTCCAATAAATCCCATCAAGTCGACATTCGCATCATCTCAGCGACAAATCGAGATTTGATAAAAGCCATGCAGGAGGGAATGTTCAGGCCTGACCTGTACTATCGGTTGAATGCGGTGAATGTCGTCATGCCGCCATTAAGAGAAATTCGCGAGGATATTCCTATTTTGGCAAATTATTTTCTCCAGGATTATAGTAAAAATTTTAATAGAAAATCCGTAGATATTTCACGTGATGCCATGGAGGCATTGAAAAAATATCACTGGCCAGGGAATGTACGAGAGATGGCGAACGCCTTACGCCGAGCCCTTGCGCTCAGTGAGGGCAATAACATTAAGCTTTACGATCTTCCGTCTCATATCACCACTTCGGATCTACCCGTCAAATCCGTCGAAATCAAACAAAAATCATTGCTCCTCGATGACATCGAGCGTGAACACATCAAACGCGTCCTCGATATGACTGAGGGCAACAAAAGCCTGGCCGCTCAAATGCTCGGTATACACAGGGATACGCTGCTGCGAAAGATAAAAAAATACGAAAGTTAAACTGCTGTGAACAAAATCAAAAATTTTTCACGGCAATATTCCGTCTAAAGGCCGCAGCCTCCTGACTGCATTCAAGTTTTTTTACCCTGGAACAAGAAATATGTGTGATATCTTACGTTCTATCGCGTCTTACCACCGAAGTGGCGTTTTTTACGGCACTCCCAAAACAATACCTAAAATATTGTAAAATAGTATTTTATTAAAAAAACCTGGCACAATCCGCCGTATTATGCGGCATGAACGCCACATAACCCCAAAACTTAATTCATTGTTTTTCAATAATTTAAAAATTGGCACAACATTTGCCATTGACTGTGCAAAGGAAAAAATTCAGTTCAAACGAGAGCAGCAGAGGAAAATTGATGCGAGTCCTGATCATTGACAGTAATAAAAATGATCTATTCGTAAACACCGATCTCATAAAAACATACGGTCATACAGTAGACGGTACGCTCAAAGTATATGACGGGCAGGGTTTCATAGAACAGAATCACTATGATGTCATTTTAATTGAAAATAATCTGCCCCATGACGGTGCATTCGAGCTGTTGCAATTCATCGAGCAGAAACGACCTGGTTGTGCTGTTTACATTTTAACGGAAGGAATATCCGTTGCACGGGCCGTAAAAGCCATTAAAATGAAAGCAATGGATGTCATATTTAAACCGCTGGACAAGGAAAAACTGGCGAAACTCAATTTGATTGACCAATGATCAATATGATAAAAAAAAGACCGTCCAAGCAGGTTCCGGCCCTTTGGGCTGTGAGTGGTATCAAAAGAGCAATGGGATACACAACCATTACGTGCGCCCTTTCTGCAATTCTGGCAAGACGTGGTTACAACGTGACGGCACTCAGTCCGGATACCATTTCAAAATCAAACACCGGTCAGGTGTTTTTAAGCCGCTACTTTGAACTGGAAAAATTGTTTTCTTCCGCATCCTCTTCCTACATCTCAAAGCTGAAATTGCTGGTGGATAAAATTGAATTTATGGATTTGCACAATATTGATACACGAATCTGCCAGCTTATTATTGATCTGGGTGCCAGCATTTCGCACGACAGTTTGGATGTCTTTTTGTCAGCCGATGAGCCCTTAATCGTTCTATCGCCCGATCAGGATGCGGTCAATGACCTCCACATATTTACCAATGCCTGTCTTTTAAGATTACTGGAAATCAATTTTGCGAGCCATAAACAGGAAATCTCCCGTTTTTCCAAAAGGATCAGTAAGCAGGGCAATATAACGGATCAGGTGGAATCGTTTTGCCGTTTTGCAGGTATCGATATTCTCCCCATTTTGAACGGTATTTCTATGAAACTCTTAATTAACCGGTGCCATCCGGAAACGGGACAAAAATTATATCAAAAATACTTGACAAAGACCGCCGGTCAGCTAAAGCCGCGAATGGTTTATTTGGGTGTTTTACCGGCGCATAAACAAACCGCCGCACTCTTTGCGACATTAAAGCAGTATTTTATTCAATCATTAACCGATCCGCGATTGGAAAAATTCGAAAGGTGCGTAGCGGCGAACATGAACAGAGTACAGCATTTAAATTCAACCGCGAGAACAAAGGCGGGTAACTATTGAAAAACTTTTCCCAGCACCAAACTCCAACAGCCTCCTTTAAGCGGGAGGCTGCGGCAACACGGGTCGAAAAGCATCAAAAGAAAGGCAACAAGAGAATTTTTTCGGCCCATCACATACAACAAACGAATAGGGATAATAAAGTCAAGACATCGTTGACTGAAATAAAACCGGTATGTCAGACAACTGGAGATAGCATCAAATCGCCGGTTTTAATACACGAACGGCAGGTTTAAAAGACAACGAAAAAATCCTCGATAACCTGTCATTTAAAGTTCAGGCACCCTGGTCCGGCATCATTATCCTTTTCGCATAAAGCCTTCATATTTATCCCTATTCGTTATATTTTCAAGTACGACAGAGTATCCGGGACCGGGTCCCGGATACGTGCACTTTTACATACAGCATTTTATAAAACCTCAGTTTCGGGTGGCACAGGATAGGTGCGACGCACCTCCTTTTGCCAAGTTTATGTGATTTTAATATTTGTAAGGATGTCGAGAGCAGGTGCGTCGCACCTTCCACCCATTACTGAGATATTACAGCATTTTTATTATTTTACTTGAAGATGAGTAATTTTTATTTTATATTCAGGCCAAGGTTGAAATGTTGACGACAGAAAAGGCGGGGGAATCGTCAGGTGTGCATCAGATAGGCGCCGGAGGCAACTTTTGACTCGAAACAAACCAATGACGACAAAATTTAAACCGACATGTAAAATTAAATTCAGGTCTATATATGGCAAACATACTTATCGTTGATGATGAACAGGATATTCTAGAAACCTTACCCGAGGTTTTGCAAAAATGGGGGCACAATACCTTTATTGCAGAAAACGGACTGGAAGGACTGAGGGTCTTTACCGATCATCCCATAGATTTTGTTATCACCGATATCAAAATGCCGGAAATGGATGGGATGGAGCTGCTGGAACGCGTTATGGATATAGATAAAAACTGTATGGTCATATTTCTTACCGGGTACCCTTCACTGGATTCCGCCATTAACGCCATGCGGACCGGCGCGTTTGATTATTTGGTCAAGCCTGTAAATATGGATGAGTTGAAACTGCGAATTGTCCGGGGTTTGGAACGGAAAGAGTATATAAAATCCATGCCTGTTTTAAGGCGTTTCAACTGGCTGTTACTGGTGATGATACCCATATGGCTGATTCTGGGTATTATTCTCGCAAAACTGTTACGATAACCTCAAGAGAATTATTCGTCTATGATACAATCACATGATTCCGGTCGATCTCCAAAACCAGATATCTCCTTTGCCAGTGAAATTTCCACAGCGGCTTTGGTGCGTCTCTTGGTTGCCAAGGGTGTGCTCAACATCGAAGAGCTTTTAGCAGAAGAAAAAGATCTACGTGCTCATCCGGCCGGCAAAAGCCAGGACCGTGAAAAGCCTTCACGACTTCGGCAATTCGCAGCACGGCACAAATGGAGCCGCCGATTGACGTCTTTTTTATTCGGATGGAAATGGCAAAAAAAATCGAACCGCAAAAATATTGAAATGCACGATTAACAAGTGCTTTTTTTCCACTGCTTTCCGCAATATCCGGTTCGGTGCTTTTATTTTCGGCACAACTTTTTTCTTCCCCCGGCCCGGAAAGATTAAAAGCTTTTCAAAATAAGGCAAAAAATACAAGATTTTGGAAAAAAGCTTGCATTTGTCCGGCCGGTCGAATTATATTACCCATTATCACATGACAGGAAAGATCATGAGCGTTATAATCATCGTATCGGTGAGTATTTTACTGTTTCTGGTTGCATATTTTAGTTATGGAAGATTTATCTCAAAAAGATTGGACATTAAACCATCTCGTAAAACACCGGCCCACCGGTTAAAAGACGACGTCGATTATGTACCGACCCGGGCGCCTATTCTACTGGGTCATCATTTCGCATCCATAGCCGGCGCCGGACCGATTCTGGGCCCGATTATCGCATCACAATTCGGGTGGATTCCGGTGCTGCTCTGGATTATCCTCGGAGGCATCTTTTTAGGCGGCGTGCATGATATGGGTTCGCTTGTCGCATCCCTCAGGCATGAAGGAAAATCTATCGGCCAAATTATCGAAAACTACATGGGACGTAAAGGCAAGACACTTTTTCTGATTTTTGCCTACCTGACCATGATACTGATCATTGCCGCGTTTACCAAGATTGTATCCACAACATTTACTCGGCTGCCGGCAGTGGCGACCGCATCCCTCCTTTTCATTCTTTTGGCCCTTCTTTTTGGTTTGACAATATACCGGCTAAAGGTTCCGCTGATTCCGGCTACCGTTGTCGGTGTTGCGCTGCTTTTTGTCTGTATTTCACTGGGCGCCCGTTATCCATTGGCCATTTACGGGAAATTTTTACAACCGGAAACAACAACCGCAGTGCAAAGATTGATGGAAACCGGGGATTTACAAAATATACAAAACTATGAGGCGGTACAATCGGTTTTTAAGGACAAGGGTTTAACGGGATATGCGGAAGATATCCTGAAGGCGGCGGAAAAAACAACGACCGTATGGATTTTCCTGTTACTGCTCTACGTGGCAATTGCAGCGGTAACGCCGGTCTGGATATTACTGCAGCCGAGGGATTATCTCAATTCTTTTCTACTTTACCTTTTGCTAATAGGGGGAATTATCGGTATCTTTTTCGCCCGGCCGGCATTGGTTATGAGCGGTGTAACAACCTTTAAAACAGATCTGGGCCTATTATTTCCCGTACTTTTTGTCTTTGTGGCGTGCGGGGCCATCTCCGGATTTCATTCCATGGTGGCCAGCGGAACCACGGCCAAACAGATCAACAAAGAATCCGATGCCAAACTGATCGGCTACGGCGGCATGCTCATCGAATCAGTGCTCGCTATACTCGCACTGATGGCGGCGGCAACCATGCTGGAGGGGAAATACAACATCTTGTTAAAAAGCAAGGATTTCATCGGAATATTTTCCGAAGGCGTGGGCTGGTTTATCTCTAAAATTCCATTCATCGGAGTAAACAGAATGGCAGCCATTACATTTTCCGGCCTTGCCGTTTCGGCATTTGCACTCACCTCACTGGATACCACTGCACGGTTGGCACGATTCGCCTTTCAGGAATTTTTTACGACACCCCAAAAATCACCTAAAACCCGGATCATCACCAACCGGTTTATCGGTACGGCCATTACCATCCTCGTCAGTGCACTGTTTTTATTTTCCGGTTCATCCGACAGAATCTGGCCGCTGTTTGGATCGGCCAATCAGCTTCTGGCAGCCCTGGCGTTGCTGGCCATAACCGTTTGGCTCACCCATGAGAAAAAACCACGCCTGTTCACCATGATTCCCATGTTCTTCATGTATTCGGTCACCCTGACGGCGCTGGTGACACTGATGATACAAAATTATCACGCAAAAAACCATACACTCACTGCGGTGGCACTTTTTCTGCTTGCAGTTGCCCTGCTGCTGGCGGCTCGAGCCTTCGGCCCATTGTTTGGGAAAATGGCGGAAAAACCACAGCAACAACGGATTAACACTGAGGAGATAAAATGAGTTCCGAAAAAGAAATAATGGTTGTGGATCGGTCGACACTGTTTGCAGATGAATATTTTCAGGGATACTGCTCCGCAGATCAATTAAACTATACTCAAATCATTCTTGACAATTATTTTTATGAAAAACGCAGCCTGGCGGAGAAAAAACCGGAATATAAACAGCCGATCGCCTACTGTCTGATCGTCAATCCCGAATCAGAGGAAATCTTTACATACCAGCGTTCGGCAAAAGCCGGAGATTATAACGAGACACGCCTGCGCGGCAAGTGGTCGTGGGGAATCGGCGGGCATATCGACAAAGTGGATGAAGACGCAAAGGATCCCATTTTAACGAGTCTTTTACGGGAACTGAATGAGGAAATTTTAATTGAAAAATTTAAATCCCCTGAAATTTTAGGATATATTAACGATGATGATACCGAAGTGGGACAGGTACATTTTGGCGTCCTGTATCTAGTAAAAACCACCGGCCTGGTAAAACCAAAAGATCCCGAGATCGCCTGGGGTGGATTTATGTCTCTGGAGAGCCTGGAGGAAATCTGCATGGAGGAAGAAAAGGCTGTGGAAAGCTGGTCCGAGATCGCACTGGAGCCGCTGCGGGTGTTGCTGAACCGCAAGGAAGAATTCAATGGCCAATGAACAATGAACATTGACCAATAATCAATATAGACGTGTTCGAAAATTATGCGGATCGGCTTATCCGACAAATCCAATAACTTTGATGACTATATTTTTAAGTGCTTTGAATATAAAAGTGGTATAATATAAAATAAATCATTGTTCAGCTGAATAGCAAAACACTATTGACTTGTCTTTCCGCATATTCTGTGAAGCCGTACCCCGGGGAAGCAGGTTTCCAGTAGTGGTGCACAGGAATATCATTAACATAATTATTTCCTTTACAGTCTTTCATTGAATAAAATAACTTGTTATCGACAATAATTCTCTGTGTCCTTTGTGTTCTCTGTGGTTAAAAAATAGAACCACAGAGGAGAAAACAGAGCAAGTCAGAAGTTTGTCAACTCATTTTAACCAGATTACCCGGCTAAAACCTCTGTGTCTCTGCAGCTCTGCGCGAGGTTAAAAAGAATTATAAAGTGCGGAAGCCTGGTTATTTGTTTCGGTAAAATTATCAATATCATTAAAATTTTAAGGGATACCCTGGTGTTTTTAGTTGACCGCAATACGCAAAATGGGATGAATCATCAATAACGGCCGGTTTCTGAAATATTTTTTTCCGTTTCCCGCTATTCGGAAGATAGAAAATTCTCAAACAGTCTAATTATTTCCGTGCATTCCGTGCTTTCCGTGGTTCCGTGCTTTCCGTGCCTTCCGTGGTTCCGTGCTTTCCGTGGTTCGTTGTCACCCCTCATAACTTTTCACAAATACAGTCTAAAATCGTTAACAATTTCTTAACTTGACCTTAATTTTAATGTAATATGCAATCTTTATATTAGCGCCAGACAGAAATTATGTTCTTTAACAAAAAAATTGGGAGGAGCAATGCAAAAAGTATTGATGACTTTTACGGCAGTGGTATGCTTTTTAGGGACAGCACCGGCGGAGGTGACGTCCAAAATCAGTGGTGTGGCATATGGGGATTACTATTACAATCTTCAGAACCACGATAACCAAAATAAAGACAGAAATGCGTTTGAATTCAGACGTTTATATTTCACTTTTGAAAACAATCTTTCAGCGGACATTAAAATCCGGTTCCGCCTGGAGGCGAAACACGAAGAATATGGGCAAAAATCAGCCCTCAATCCTTTCGTCAAACACGCCTTTTTAGAATGGAGCAATCTGATTCCGGCCCACAAGTTGTACCTGGGTATTGCAGAGACAAACGCTTTTAAAAACGCCGAAAGTATATGGGGTTACCGTTCCATCGAAAAAACCATCATGGATCTGAATAAAATCTCTTCATCCGCCGATATGGGCATCGGACTGAAAGGAGACCTGGGCAAGTATTTGCATCACTGGTTAACCATCATGAACGGAACCGGTTACAGTTCACCTGAGGCGGATCGTTATAAAAGGTTCGGATACGCCCTGTGGGTGACACCGGTGAAGGGATTAACCATCGAGGGTTATGTTGACTATGAGAACCTGGATTCCCAGGAACCGCAGACCGGCCGTGCGACACATAAAAATTATTCCGGCGCCAAAGGCTACTATACCTACAAGGCTATGGTTGCCTACGAACAGCCAACATGGTCGATCGGTGCCGAATATTTTGCCCAAACCGACAAAAAGTCGGGTATTTCCAATCCGGAAATCGAAAACGGTGCCCTGGTAAATTATGACAAGAGCGATGTGACACATACGGGTTATTCGGTTTTCGGTTCGTGGATCACTCCGGTCCCTAAACTCAAAGCTTTCGCCCGCTATGACTATTATGACGTCAATGCGGAAAACAATGTGTATACGGCATTTTCCGACGGCGTGCTCACCGGCGGAACGGATGACGAAACCACCTTGATGATTGCGGGATTGGACTATATCCCCAGCGCGAACGTTCATTTTATGCCCAATATTTTTATCACAGGTTACGGTTCAAAAGACACAAAAAGCGATATCACCGCCCGGATAACCATGTATTACAAGTTTGATTCGGGCAAAATAATAACGCAATAAACAATCGAGAGGAGAAAATAATGAAACTTTACATGACACTTATTCTGGCGATTTTATCGATGTCTGTGATGGTATTATCACAGGACATGATTCTGATCAAGGGTTCCGATACGCTGATCAATCTGGTCCAGAATCTGAGTGAAGTTTATATGGAAGAGAATCCCAACACCGCCATTGCAGTCACCGGCGGCGGTTCGGGTGTGGGTATTGCGGCGTTGATATCCAATACCGTTGCCATTGCCAACGCATCCCGTCCCATGAAAGATAAAGAGTACAGCGCGGCCAAGGAAAACGGTGTGGTGCCGATCGAAGTGGTTATCGGTATCGACGGTTTGTCGGTTATTGTCAACGACGGGATACCCGTGGAATCTTTGACGGTCGCGCAAATCGGCGCGATTTTCCGTGGCGAAGTCAACAACTGGCAAGAGGTGGGCGGACCGAGCCAGGCCGTTTCATTGTACGGCCGTCAGCCCAGCTCGGGCACCTATGTGTTTTTCCAGGAACACGTTCTCGGCAACAAAAATTACTCACCGAAAATGAAGCAGATGAACGGTAATGCCCAGATCATCGAAGGTGTCAAGGCCGACAAGGCCGCGATCGGCTATGTGGGTGTCGGTTATGTGTTCGACGATAACCGCAATGTCATGAAAGGGCTAAAGGTACTCAAAGTGGCGGCGGATAAAAATTCAGATCCGGTGGATCCGCTGATATCCGAAAACGTCAAATCCGGCAAATATCCGATCGCACGCGCTCTTTATCAGTACATCAACGGCAAGCCGAAAGGCGCCGTTCTGGACTTTTTAAAGTTCGAAACCGGCAAGGGCCAAAAGATCGTCGAAGAAATGGGATTTTATCCCGTTGCCGGAGAGTATTTGGAAAACAATAAAAAGGCCGGTTTATAATTCAACGTGATTTGAAATCAAGAAAGAAATCCCCTCTTTGCCATATACTGACCGCAAAGGGGATTTCTTTCAATAAACAACCAAAGCTCAAAATTTTATGATGCAATATTTTAACGAAAAAAAGTATTTCTGGGAAAAGATCAAGGAAAAATCCATTGAAAACTTTTTTCTTTTCAACGGATTGTTCGCGATTTTTATTTTGATCGGAATCTTTGTGCTCCTGTTTGTCGAGAGTATACCGGCCCTGAAGGAAGTGAGTATTTTAGATTTCCTCACCAAGGTCAACTGGGATCCCACTTCGCCTGAAAAGGCGGAATACGGTATGCTGGCCATGATCGCCAGCACATTTTTGGCTACGGTGGGTTCGATGATTCTTGCCGTGCCCATCGGTATTGCCAGTGCGGCTTATATCGCCGAAATCGCCAATCACAGAACGCGGGAAATAATCAAACCCACCATTGAAATACTGGCCGGAATCCCCAGTGTCGTTATCGGTTTTTTGGGAATTGTCGTTCTCGGCCCCATGCTGGCAAAATTGTTCGGCACATCGAACGGCCTGAATGCCTTGAACGGCTCAATCCTGCTGGCGATCATGTCTCTGCCGACGATTATCAGTATTTCCGAAGATGCCATCATGTCCGTGCCCCAGGATTATAAAAACGCTTCCCTTGCCCTCGGTGCCAGCAGATGGGAAACCCTGGTGAGAGTGACGCTCCCTGCTGCGTCATCGGGAATTTTTGCGGCGGTGATGCTGGGAATGGGCCGTGCGGTCGGTGAAACCATGACGGTGCTGATGGCCACAGGTAACGCACCCGCCATGCCGCACAGTCTGACGGATCCGGTCCGGACGATGACGGCGACCATTGCCATCGAGCTGGGTGAAACCGTACAGGGCAGCGTTCACTATCATTCATTATTTGTGATCGGCGTTATCCTGTTTTTTATATCATTTCTCGTGAATCTGGTTTCGGACATTGTGCTCAATCGATACCAAAAGGTAAATAAATGAGTTTGAATCAAAAAAACATCAGGGAACAGCTGGGATTTATGCTGCTGCGTTTGGCGACATTGCTGATCCTGTTCGTGATTTTTTATATTTTATATGATATCTTTTCCAAAGGCGCAAAGGTGATCAGCTGGGAATTTATCTTTGACAAACCCAGAAAAGGCATGACCGAAGGCGGAATATGGCCGGCGATCGTGGGTACTTTTTGGGTGAGTCTCGTTACCGTCGTTTTTGCCGTGCCGGTTGGTATGTTTACCGCCATTTATTTAAACGAGTACGCCAGGCAGGGACGGTTTGTCAGAATCATTCGTCTGGC
>JAFGEC010000120.1 GCA_016931775.1 Candidatus Zhuqueibacterota bacterium
CCCTATGGCAAAAAATCACGAAAGGGGACGCGTATCGAGGCACCATTGTCAACAAGAAAAAAAACGGTGAACTTTATTGGAGCGAGCAGTCCATAACCCCCATGAAGGGCACAAACGGCGAAATCGAATATTTCGTATCGGTGCTCAAGGATATCACTGAACTGCGGAAAAGACAGGAACATGAATTTCAGCTAAGGATTGCCCGACAGGTGCAACAAGCGTTATACAAGGAAAGTATTACCGTGCCCGGATTCGATATATATGGGAAGACTTATCCTGCCCTGGAGACAAACGGAGACTATTTTGATTTTATCGAAATGAAGGATGGATATATCGGCATTGTCGTTGCTGACGTCAGCGGCCACGGTATCGCCCCCGCGTTTATCATGTCCGGAACCCGCGCCTACCTACGAGGTATCTCAAAACTGGAAACCGACCCCGCACATATTCTGACCCTCCTCAATGAGCAATTGGCCGTCGATCTTGATGAAAAACATTTCGTTACCATGATTTTCGCCAGGTTGGACCCAAAAACCCGCAGGTTGGATTATTCAAGTGCCGGACATGTTCCCGCGTATTTGATAAATAAAAATGGTGACATAAAAGCAAAGCTCGATGCCACGGGAATACCGCTTGGGTTCATGAAAGACTACCGTTTTGAAAATGGAAATCCGATCCGACTGTCGGCAGAAGACATGGTCATCTTTTTGACGGATGGAATTTCTGAGGCGCACTCGTTGGACCGCCGTATGTTTGGATATGATAAAGCCATTAAAACTGTACGGCGGGTGAATGGCCGAGAGTCAAAACAGATTATCGATGATCTCTACAGCGAGGTAAAAAAATTCACCGGGGATGTACCGCAGGAGGATGATATTACGACAGTGGTGTGTAAAGTGCTGTAGAATCAACCGATTAAAATATGCCAATCCCCTCCGGCAGGATCCATGCGTAGAATGAAAAATTCATCCATTGTTGTCAACACACGAAAATAGTAGACAAACGGTTTCTCTGTTTCCAAACTGCCTTCGACCCAACGATCAACGATCTCTATAATTTCATATGTCTTGTCCTCATAGACAAAAGAAACCGGTCTTTCGTCACCACGGTAACCAGAATAGCATTGTACAGTTAATCGTTTGAAACGCATTCTAACCATCTTTTCAATACGGCATGCCCTGCAATTCGAGATTGACGAGGCCTACCTGCTGTGCGCTTTCGATCACCAGCATATATTCTTCTCTCGTTATACCACGTGAAATTTCTGGTAAATCGGTTGCTTTGTAATCGGGTTGATATTGTGACATGATGTTTACATAGGTGTCCTTTGGCAGATTATCTCCAATCCATTCCATAACGTTTTTTGTACCGCCGACATTGCCGGGCATCACCAGATGCCGTATCATTAATCCTCTTTGTATCATACCGTTTTTATCGGGCCGTGCGACACCCACCTGGCGGGACATTTCCATTTTTTTATCGTCTTCGGTCACGGGGTGTCTCCGCTGGTTCCTTGATGAATGCTGTTAGGATCAGAACCTCCGCCCCTCATCCATCATGATCAGATAATTTTCCAAAGGAATATAATTGGCTACACTGTTGCCGGTTCCCAGGCAATAACCGCCGCCTGGCTGGCATTTATCCAGTGTACGACGAACACGTTCCCTTATTGCCTTTTCATCGGCCCGGCACAAAAAATCCACATCGATACCGCCCAGAAGTGCAATTTTATCGCCGTAAACCGGTTTTAAATCAATAACGCTTTCAATGGTATCTTCAAACGAATGTTTGGCGTCTATTTTGACATCGTCGATGAGTTCGTTCATAATAGACTGCAGATTTCCGCACGAGTGTAAAATATAAGGTCGGCCGGCCTCATGAGAAAGCCGGGCCAAATGTTTATGACCCGGCAAAACAAACTCGCGTAAATCGGCAGGACTGATCAACGGACCGGATCGGAAACCCATATCGTCTGAACCGTTTATGAGTTTTACCCTGTCGAACTGTAAAAAAATACGAATCACCCTGTCATATATTTCAAAAAGTTTCTCATAAATGGCCTTCACCAGATCACGGTTATCATACAAAGCGTAACAAAGGGTTTCATAACCCATCAGCCAGTTAATGTATTCCGCAAAATGGGCAAAACCACCGCTTCCCACGATACACATGTTGTCGGGAAGATTTTTTTCATACCATTCAAGGGATTCAGTGGATGAATCGGATACGACCGGCCAGGGATATTGTTCAAATTCTTCCCAACTGGTGATGAGACCTTTTTGCTCGTTGATGTATTCCCGGCCTGCGCTGCGTTGAATGCCGGCAGTGTCCTGTATTGCGGTTTTATTCAGAGGGAACTCGAAATTGTCCAAACCGCATCTCACCGAATCATACCCCAAAAATTTCTGCAATTCGATTTCGCACTTTTGCCCAAAGTGAGGATCGTTCTCATCGAGGGAATCCGCAAGACCGAACCGTTTTATTATAGCCTGCTTGACTTCCGCATCGAGGAAAAGTTCAAAATAATAAACCCGGTCAGGTGTGCCCTCGAGCAATATATTATCGATCAGTCCTTCGTAATCCGGGATGACTCTGGTTTGAAATAATTTAGAGGGCATGTGGGCTCCAATATGCGTTTTTCAGTTTCAATAAAAAAGTAGAAATAATAATGGTGAGATTCAACAGGAAATTTATGCAGGGTATCCCCAAAAATTTTGTTTATATTGACAAATAAACCGATGCAATCAACTTGGTTTTTGCACTTCCGTATGAGTTTTTAAAACTCGCAGACACAGGGGCACAGAGATTTTAGCCGGGCAATTTTGATTAAAGAGAAGCTTCTCCTGTAATATTATTTATATCATTATAAGTAAAAAACGAAAAATTTGATAAAATTGATGAAATACTGTTCTTCGAAAAGTCTAAA
>JAFGEC010000700.1 GCA_016931775.1 Candidatus Zhuqueibacterota bacterium
CCTTATAACAGGGAAGAAGCGGAAAAAAGACTCCACGAAAAAAGAATTCGATGATGGATGATAAAAGCCATTATTTTGTAACAAGGTCAATGCCGTAATTTTAAAAACAGATGAATGCTCAACTCTATTGGACGGTACCTTAACAGTTTTAAAATTCCGTAAATAACAATAACGATCTAAAATTTTAGTAATTTATCTTTCCATTATGAAAAAAAATGATTATAATTAACAAAACAACGTATCATCTGCACAAAATCACACTCCCAAAGTACGACCAGATATTCAACCCTTGCAGCATGTTTTACGCGTCATGGTATTAAAAAAACCTCGGGGAGGAGTTGTATCTTTAAGAATATCAGCATCGGTGTGCGTTTCGGAATAGGGATCAGTCTTATCCTTATTCTGTTTGCAGCCGTAAATTTATTCACAATCAACAAGCTGGGATTTTTGACAAATCTTACTGGGCTGATGTACAGGCATCCTTTAACGGTCAGTAATGCCGTACTCAGGGTCGATGCCAATATTGTGAGAATACACAGCTCCATGAAAGATGTCGTCCAGGCCAGGGATATTTCTGAAATAAATGATGCGATTCACCAAGTCGAGATATATGAAAGCAGAATATATCAGGATTTTGATATCATCTCAGAGTACTTTTTAGGTGCAAAATCGATGGTCGACAACGCAAGACAGGCGCTGGCGGATTGGAAACCACTCCGCGATGAAGTGATTGGATTGATTCAGCAGGGTAAAAGAGACGAAGCGGCGGCCATCATACGAGGCCGTGGTGCGCGACATGCGGAAAAACTCAACCGGACGATGATGACATTACATACTTTTGCTCAAAACAAGGCGATCGATTTTTTAGATGATACCCGAAGCATAAAGATGAAAACCATGACCATATCTTACAGCCTGGTCATTTCCACCATGTTGATCGGCACGCTGGTCATTATTTTTATAAACTGGAGTGTCACCCGTCCGTTATCTGAACTTATGGGTGCTGTACTCGAAGTAAGTCTGGGAGATCTCGATAAAAAAATACCGGTAAGGACCAAAGATGAAATAGGACAGCTTGCAAAAGCGTTTAATAAAATGTCGAGCAAATTACAGGAATCCCATACCAATCTTGAAGAGAAGGTTAAACAGCGAACCCTCGAGCTAGATAAAGTAAATGAAAGTCTAAAAATAAAAATACAGCAACACCAACAAGCAGAGGAGGAACTTCGCCTGAGGGCCCAATCTTTAGCCAATATGTTGGATGGCGTGAGCATTGTCAAACAATATAATGGTTTATTTCTATATGTCAATCCTGCCTTTGAGATGATGTTTGGTTATAACAGGAACGAACTATTGGGTAAACACTTTAGTATTATTAATGCACCAACCGATAAATCACCCCAACAAACGGCAAAAGATATTATTTCTGCGTTGAAAACATCGGGTGTTTGGGAAGGTGAGGTGACAAATATTAAAAAAGACGGTACTTTATTTTGGACGCATGCCAAAGTATCGACCTTCAATCATTCGGTCGAGGGTTCCCTTTGGATTTTCGTACAGGAAGATATTACACAGCAGAAGCAGATAAATGAGCGTCTTAGAGCGTCACTCGACGAAAAAGAGACGTTGCTACGGGAATTATATCACAGAACAAAGAACAATATGCAGGTTATCCGCTCGATGCTCATGCTTCAGGCCGGATTCACATCAAACAAGGAAGTGAAACGAATATTCCAGGAAACTGAAAATAAAATACTTGCAATGGCTCTGGTACATGAAAAGCTCTACCAGTCCAAAGACCTCTCCAGTATCAATCTGCATGATTATATTCGTGAACTGGCAAAGTTGCTCGTAAAAAGCTATAGTGTGGAAAAAGATAAGGTATCACTGGTACTGGACATAGAGAACATTTATGTTCTTTTAGATACGGCGATTCCATGCGGTTTGCTTTTAAATGAACTCGTATCTAATATCATGAAACACGCCTTTCCCGGCAGTAAGAAAGGTGAAATCCTCGTCCGAATTTCCAGAACCGACCAAAAACAAATAGAATTATTGGTCGCTGATAATGGTATCGGTGTTCCTGATGGATTTGATTTCCGCGCCAAGAAATCGTTAGGACTTCAAACCATTTTTATCATCGCAGAACATCAATTGCAGGGCGAGATAAAATTCGAGGTGGAGAACGGCGTTTCGTGTTTTATTCGATTCAAAGACAGATTATATTCTCCAAGGGTGTAATATGAAAAAGGTAAAAACAATTCTCATCGTCGAGGATGAGGCCCTTACTGCCCTTTACTTAAAATTGGAACTCGAGCGGGCGGGTTATAGGGTATGCAATACAGTGGCAACCGGTGAAGAAGCCATCCTGTGCGCCACAAAAGATCAACCCGATATCATTCTAATGGATATCAGACTTGCAGGTAATATAAACGGCATTGAAGCGGCACAAACGATACGCTCCAACAACGATGTACCCATCATATTTATGACAGGTTATCATGAAGAGAAACTCAGGGAAAGGGCGAAACCTCTAAATCCTCTGGGATATTTTATAAAGCCGGTTGGATTGTCTGAATTAAAACTGGTTATAAATGGTATTTAATCGGATAATCACGGATTGTTTTTACCGTTCAACATTTTAATCCATGATGATCCGATTGATCCATGAAGACGGTACTCCTTGAGCAAATACCGTTTCCTTCCGTTATTTCAATCCGAGTAAATAGTATATATCGGGTAACGGCTTGTAATTTCTGTTTCCCTTTTGAGTTTGCAATGCTGCATTAAATGTTACGCTGTAATCGGGCGCGCCGCCGATATTGGTAATAATGATTTTGCCATAGTTGTCGTCGCCGGTTTTGATTGCGTAAACATGGCCGGCCAGCACGGCAATGGATTTACCCTCTTGCGAAAATCCGTCAGCCGGTGCGACATCGGCACCATCCAGATTCTCCATATAACCCAGGTCCTGCAATCCGCCGCCGTTCATGCCCGACAGCCAGGAGCGGATATTGCCTGCTGAACTGGGATCAAATGCTTCGTTGACCAGATCGGCGCCATTGTCGTTGGTGTAGCCGTTCGTCGGCACGGAAACCACGGTAAAGCTGTCAAAATCAAATCCCGCCTGCGTATCGTCGCCGCTGACCTGGGCGGTGGAAGCTGATTTTAAAACGACTGTGGTAATGGCCGGACGGGGTGTGTCCTTGATAATATTGCTGGGATAACTGATCTTTACGCCACCTCTGAAAAAAGAGGTGACGGCAAAACTGTAGGTTGTGCCGTTCGTGAGCCCTCCAATGGTTCGAGTAACTATCTGATCAACCGGCGGGCTCATAGGAATGGAATCCACTTTTGTGAAAGCCGAACTAAGGCTGGAATCTGATGATTGGCTGGTATAGTCACCTTCCGCCATAAAAACGTAATAACCGGCAAACTTGGACTCATAATTGGATGTATACCAGAACAACGTTGTTTGGCCGTTTCCTGTGACACTGTGAAGACCCATCGGTGGAACAAGCTTGCTTTGGTCCAAAGTCTTGAAAATCTGCTCCGCTCCTTCGCAGGCCAGCAAAAGGGCGGCGGCTATTACAACAAGAACTTTTAGTTTTTTCATTTTTCCCTCATAATTATTGATCAATTTTTAAAAAAATAAAGAGTTAAAGTCATTCTAATCAAAAATACATTTAAAATCAACTTAATTTTTGAAAAAAATTGTTAAATATCACGATTCAATAGATATTCCCGGGACCGGTCAGGGTGAAAATCCGTATTTATTCATTTCTCTGCACCCCCGCAGCTCGGTGCCAGGCTAAAAAGAAATATACTAAAACGCAAAAGTCCGGTTACTTGTATTGGTATGTTTAGCATAAAAATATAACTTTGGGGGATACCCTGGGTAGTACGTGAGTAATCGGGTGGTGTATTAAAAGTGCGACGCATCGTTGCATAATAATCATTCCATATTTTCATTATTTTACCCACCCAAAGCG
>JAFGEC010000701.1 GCA_016931775.1 Candidatus Zhuqueibacterota bacterium
CGGTCCGGTTCTTCATCGCCGGGCTTTTCCGTCGGGACATACGGCGACGATTTTTACACTGATTGGTGTTTTCGTGATGTATGTTAAAACGCGTGGTCAACGCGTCGGACTGTATCTGGTGGCATTGCTGGCGGGTATTTCACGGATTGCGGTCGGCGTTCACTGGCCGGCGGATGTTCTGGCCGGTGCAGCGGTCGGGCTTTTAGGCGCGTTCTGCGGATATTGGCTCGTTGCCATGCTGGATTGGGGGGAAAACAGAACCGCGCAACTGATTTGGGGTGGGATTTTTATCGTCGCTGCCTTGGTTTTGTTGACGGTTTATGATACCTATTATGATCAGGCCATATGGTTCCAACGCTCGATTGCAGTTGTTGTGCTGATTCTGGGGGGCAGGGATTTTTTCAGATTGATTCGCGATGGTTCAGTTTTGTGATATAGATGCTCTACAGGGGGAACAACAATAAATTCACGTCGTACGGGTGTTTGTTCCAGGGGGAAACCGAAAACCGCTTCGCTACTTGTCGGGGATTTCCCAGCACTTCCCGGTTTTGAATATAGATGGATCATGTTTTGTTATTCCCCGCTTACCCAGCTCCGCCACGGCGGCGTTGCGACGAGGCTTGAAGGAAAGCGTCGTTCGTTTTCTTCCCATACCGGAAGAATGCTGTGAGTCATACTCGACCTCGAAGGTTTTTTCTGTAATCCTGATGTCGGGAAGCCGGCTTCGTTGATACAAGACATTTGACGAAACAGGTGTTTTGAAATTCAAAAAGACCTCATTGGCTAATGCATTGATTCGATCCTTATTGGGCAGCAGCAACAGGAACTGAGGTTTTGCAGGATTATATAGAAACCTATTGCATGTTAATACAATTTTTTCTACATTTTCTATTATAGTCGGATTTGGCTATGTGAACGGCGGTATGGATATGTTTTTTTTTATTGTTTGTAGCTTTTTTTGGCTCTTTTAATGGGTGTGTTGGTATGAATTAAAACATTATAACTATTCAAATACTTTTTATAAATTAAAAGCGGGAGGCTGTAATGTTGAAATCGAAAAATATTTTACGAGGCTTGGTTTTTTATGTTTTACTTTTATCGGTTTCCGCACCAACTTTCGCTCAGATGGCAGAACCTCTTCAACATGAACTGCATGTTTTCGTTAATCCTGAGACCAAGTTCGTTTTCTGGCCAAAAGATTTAAAATTTTGGGTGCGGTTGGCGACATCCCCCGAAGACAATGCCCCATCGTTTCTGCTCAGAGAGGTTGCTCCTCAATCGGAATTGACAGCGGATCAATATTTCACAGAAGGCATTCAGCTCGAAATAACCGGCCGTCAGTTTATCCGATGGTATAATTATGTGACCAGAGATACCGTTATCCTCAAGTTTTACGCCGATGGAGAATCTCCTGGCTCAAAAGTGACGTTCTTCGATGCCCCTATTTTTAAAGGTGACCGCACTTTTTACGGAAGAGGTTTAAAAAGTTCCCTTGAATCCACAGACGAACTGGCCGGTGTCGCGGATATCTTTTATTCAATCGATGGTGAATCATTTAAAACCTATGAGAACAATTTGGTTCTCGATCAGGAAAAGCCGTATCACTTTCGATATTACGCCGTCGATAATGTTGGATATGCCGAGACGCCGAAAACAGTGGAGTTTTCCGTTGATCTGACGCCGCCGACGACTCGACATGAAACGATCACCAATTTTATCGATGATGTTTTGTCGAATAGTACCACCTTTAAACTTGCGAGCACAGATGAAATATCAGGCCTTGATAAAATATTCTATAAATTCGACGATTCCGCCGATTTTTTGGAATATAAAGGGGAAAATATTTCTGTGGCCGCACTCGGGGATGGTGATCATCATCTGAAATACTTTTCCTCCGACAAGGTTGCCAATTCGGAAGTAGTTGTTGATTATCCGTTTTATCTGGACAAAGTCGCGCCGGAACCGGGTATTGAAATCGTCGGCGACCGTTATACTCCTGTCGAAGGCAATGATTTTGTCTCGTCGAGGTCGAGTATCAAGCTTTCAGCGACTGACAATAAAATTGGAGTCGATTATATTGAATACGCTATAAATACCGTACAATTTTCCAAATACGATGCCCCGTTTTCCGGCCCTTCGGTTGCCGGAGACTTTAAAGTTTCTTATGATGCTGTCGACAAACTGGGAAATAAGAGCGAAATTTTGGAACTGCCCCTCCAAATGGATATCAAACCACCCGTGAGTAAATATGATTTCTCCGGGCCGCATCATGCCCAGAAGGGCACCATCTGGATAACCCGTGAGACTCCGGTGGTGCTGTCGGCTACCGACGATGCATGTGGTGTTTTAAAAACGGAGTATAAAATTCAGGACGAATCCATGGTGCAATACTCGGATCCGTTCAAAATTGAGGAAGAAGGACAGTATCTTTTTAATTACTGGAGTTATGATAACGTCAATAACCGTGAGCCTGACCAGTCGGTACTTTTGATCGTGGACAATACGGCACCCCGAATCTCTGAAACTTTTAGTATTGTGCCAAACGATACCACACAAAACTCAAAGGGTGATACGGTTCTCGTTTATCCGCGGTTTACCTCCGTCTTTTTAGCGACAGTTGATAATTCAGCAGGACTTGCCGGGATATGGTACTCTATCAATGATGCGGCCGAACAAAAATTTGTCGAAACACTGTTCTTTAATGAGAACGGAGAATACACGGTTAAAGTTCGATCGCAGGATCATGTCGGAAACGAATCAAGCAAAACGTTTTCGTTTATCATACGAGATGAAAAATAAATGAGCGGTCAAAAATATCATCTCTAAAAGTTCCTGGCTTTCGCTTTTATCCATCACATGATGAACAATTCATCCCAATCTTGCTGTCCGATTCGTGGGCCGGCGGTGCCAAAAACCGCCGAGTGAAAAAATATTGAAAAGAGGGTTTGACTCGGTTAGCTGATATCTAGGATGAGTAAAATTGTAATTTACATGCGTCATGCTTTCTCGACGTTCTGGCGGTTATTAGGCCTTCATTTTGATCTTGTCGTTTGTAAATTGGGCGATAGTAAAAGCTGTTTTTTTCTGGGTATCCTCATAAAAGTATGTCACGAATTATATTTAATGCAAAAACTTTAAGAATTTGAAATAATTGGAAAAAAGGGATTCCCGGAAAAAAATGCTTGACTTTTACAGATTACTTTTGTAATCTATATAAGTATTACAGCTGTAATCTTTATGGAGGATAAACATGTCCCAATCGTTACCGAAAATTGCCGACTCGGAATGGCGCGTTATGAAGGTTTTATGGAAACAATCCCCTTTATCCGCGCAGCAAATCATCGACACGCTGGAGGGAGAGACGGACTGGGCACCCAAGACCGTCAAAACCTTGCTGAACAGACTGGTGGGAAAATGTGCGCTGGGTTTTCACCAGGAGGGCAGAAGCTATCTGTATTTTCCCAGGATCAGCGAAGAGGCCTGCCAGCGGCTGGAGACCCGGTCTTTTATCGACCGGGTTTTTGACGGTGCTCTTTTGCCCATGGTGGCCGCTTTTTGCGAGGACGGCAAGCTCACGCCTGAAGAATTAAAAGAACTGCGTGAAATTTTGGAGCAAAACAAAGGAGACTGATCATGTTTATCCCCGTTGAATTGTCGGCTTTTTCCCGGTGGATTTTCACCAATTCACTCAAGGCGAGTGTTTTAATTTTTTTAATTTTATTCATCCAGTGGCTCGTGCGCGACCGGCTGCCGTCCAAGTGGATGTACGTTTTATGGCTTGTCCTGGTGATTCGCCTGCTGCTGCCGGCCGGATTTGAAAGCGGTTTCAGCCTGTACAATTTTTTCAAGCCGTTCGTGATGATGAAAACGGCTGAAATACCCGCAGCAAAACCTGAATCCGTTTCCGTTTATTTAACGGATAGCACACCTGTAGCTTTTAACCACCGGGCTGAAATATCCCCAACGGGAAAATCGCAACCGGTGCATCCGCTGACCAAAGCCTGGATAGCGGGTGCAATGACCGTCGCCCTTTTGGCCATTGCCGGAAATGTTCGATTCTGGCTCAGAATAAAAAATCGCAGGCCCGTCAAAAATCCGGTATGGCTTTTGTGTATGGACGAATGCCGCAAACAAATGCACATAAAACAGCGTGTCCGGCTTGCCTGCTCGGACGCAATTCGTATTCCCATGTTGTACGGTATTTTCCGGCCGGTCATTTTACTGCCCGGCGCACAAAACAACAAATGGACAAAGGATCAATTGCGGCATATTTTCTGCCACGAATTGGCGCACCTCAAACGATTTGATATTCCTATGGCTTGTCTCACCTCGGTTCTGCAAATACTGCACTGGTTTAATCCCCTTTTATGGATCGCTTTTTACAGGATCCGGCTGGTTCGGGAGATGGCATGCGATGCGATCGCGCTGAATTATTTGGGTCGCGAACAGGCCCGGTCTTACGGCGCCACAATTCTAGCGATGCTGGAAAATATTTCCACCGAAAGCCTTCTGCCCATGACGGTGGGGATTGTCGAGTCTAAAAGGAATTTAAAAAAACGAATGATCTCTATTGCCCGGTTCAAACAGCCGCGTTTGGTGTGGACGGTTTTGGGATTGCTCGTCGTGTTGCTCACAGGGGGAACCGTACTCACCGAGGCACGCAATCATCTCGCTGTCGGGGGGGCGGAAGTTGACGACCCGGCGGTATTGAATGAGACCCTGTCGAGGAATGTCCGGACAAGCCAAACGGAATCCACCGCCGTTGAATTGAATGGTCCGGCAAAAGTGACCGGTATAAAAAAAAGCCATACTCATATTTCCGGACCGATCGCTGCGAATCTGTCTTTGACGGGAGATTCTGCGGAGGTACCGGGTCAGAAACAACACAGTGCAACAGATGTCAGCCCTTCCGCCCTGCAGAAATCCTTTCGGCAGCTTGAACAGAGTGTCAGTGTTGAGGACAAACCGCAAATCCTCAGGCCGATCAGTGAAAACGGATTGTACGGATATGCCGACAGCACCGGGAAAGTGTGTATCAAGCCGCAATTTCAAATGGCAATGGGATTTTATGAGAATATCGCACCGGTCAAAAAGGACGGCAAATGGGGCTATATCGATCGAAAGGGCAACTGGGTTGTCAATCCGGAGCTGGAAGCCGCTAACCAGTTTGGTGAAGGCGGTCTGGCGGAAATCAAAAAAGAGGGCAAATGGGGCTATATCAACAGCGGGGGAGAGGTATCCATCGAACCGCAATTTGAAAACGCCTATCCCTTTACCGAAGGACTTGCCGTGGTGCAGAAAAACGGCAAGTACGGGTTTATCGATGCCGCCGGTCATGTCGTTGTTGATTTTAAATATGACCGTTCCAACTGTTTCTGGAACGGCCTGGCCGCCGTCGACAAAAACGGGAAATGGGGATTTATCGACAGCGCAGGCGGGCTGGTCATTCCGTGTGAGTATGAAAAAGCCGAATTTTTTTCAGAAGGGCTGGCCGCCGTGCAAAAGAACGGACGGTTTGGATATATCGATGTAAAAAACGAGTTTGTGATCCCGCTGCAATTTGAAGCGGCGGACCATTTTTCGGAGGGATTGGCGGCGGTCAAACCGGTGGGACAAAAATACGGTTTTATCGATAAAAGCGGAAAAATTGTTATAAAACCCCAATATGACGTTGTTCTTATCCCTTTTGAAGACGGAAGGGCGTGGGTGACCATTTTTGAAAATCCGGAGCAGGGCGTAGAGGCCCAGAGTCTGTGGATCGACCCGGCGGGTAAAGTAATCGAATCGGCCGGGCCGAAACAAAAAGAAACCAAGAGTGGTTTTCATCTGCAGATAAAAAGGAACTCGATCGAATTTAACGGTGAAAAAATGGGCCTGAAAGAATTGCGTAATATCCTGTCCGTTAGATATGCCGAATATGTTTCCAGGTTGAAACAACCACGCGATCAAAAAGACATCATCGGTGGGGGAGCTGTAAGTGTGGATATTGACGATGCTGTGCC
>JAFGEC010000702.1 GCA_016931775.1 Candidatus Zhuqueibacterota bacterium
CAAACGAGTCAGATACAGGCCCAAATGAGTCAGATATAGGCCCAAATGAGTCAGATATAGGCCCAAATGGGCCCGAAACAGGCCCAAAGAGGCCCGAACGAGGCCCAAATCTAAAAGAAAATGGCCACGGATTAACACGGATTTTCACGGATAAAGATACAAAAAGAAAAGAATGCAAGAATACAGGTATAAAGGAACACAAGGATTGGAATTTTGCCCTTTTCATGTTTCCTTCTTTTTTGCCTCCTTCCATCCCCGCGCTGACGCTTGGGGCTGCCTCCTATTTGTATCCACAAAGCCTATTTTCTCAACTCGGGTATTGTAGCATTTTAATTTTGGAAGTCAAGGAAATAATTAAAAAGTTTGAAAAATAGTAAATATTTAGAACTCAAGAACTTAGGGGTGGAATAGGTTTTTTATTGGGGAGAAAGATTGTAAGAAATGTCTTGTGGAGTTGAAAATTGGGGGTATAATATGGGCGGTTTGGCTGCTTTGAGATTTCGCGGATAAAAAGGAATAAAATGAAGGAAACATGCAAGAGGGTAACCACGGATTTTCATGGATTTATTTTAAAGTTTTTTTCACCACGAAGAGAACCCTTCGGCCGTGCTCAGGACAGGGAAGGAGCACAAAGGGGAAATATGGGTTTTAAAAGATAAAAATTGGGCGGAAAGAAAAATATGCCACAGAGAAACACAGAGAAAAAGAGATTTGTTTTAGGGTTTAAAAGATGAGGAAAAAAACGGGTACCTGGTACCTTTAATTAATTTGGTACCTTTAATTAATTTTGGTACCTTTAATTAGCTCGGATCCGATCAACACACTTATGATTACGATCAGATTTACCAACTCTCAGAAGATAACAAGGCGGGATCTATCTATAACTGGATTTATGATGACGTCGGCAACTGGCTGGAACTGAAACTTAATACGGTTACGCAGACGGAATTCAGCACTTTCGACAGCACGGATACAACCGAAAATTCGCTTAACCAGTACAGTTCCGTCGGTACTCCTTCGCCAAGAGTCGATTACTCCTATGACAACAACGGCAATCTGACCGATGACGGCACACGGACCTATACGTATGATCCGGAAAATCGGCTGCTGTCGGTCGAATTCGGCGATATTTTATGCCAATACGGCTATGATGCGGTTGGGCGCAGGATTTGGAAGAAGATCTGGGATACGACCTCGGCGCCTGTCTTAACTGCCTGTACGGAATATACTTACGATGGAAGCCGGGTGATTGCCGAATACGAGGACTCGGATCTGGATGGGGATGCCGATACACTGACTCGCAAATTCATTTATGGCCCCGGTATCGATGAGCCGATCTGTATGATAGTACCTTCCGGGGCGAATGCAGGGATATATTGGTATCATTTCGACGCCCTCGGCTCGGTCGTGGCTCTTTCAAAATTTGATACGACGCAGGCTTCCATCGTAGAGCAATACACTTATTCGGCCTTTGGCGAAACAACCGTTACTCAAGGCGGCAGTTCAGGTAATCCTTACCGCTTCACCGGCCGCAGGTGGGACGGTGAAACGGGCCTATATTATTACCGCGCACGGATGTACAGCCCCGCCCTCGGCCGCTTCCTCCAGCCAGATCCCATCGGCTATGCCGATTCGATGAATCTATATCAGTACTGTGGGAGTAATCCACTCAGTTATATTGACCCATGGGGATTGGAAGAAATTACGGGTAGAATATGGACATATGAACAAACCAACGTATATCTAAAGGAAGCTGTTCAAGCATCGTCAATAGGATATTTTAAGGGACCATTTAGTGTGTTTACGGGAGGTGAGTATGATCCAAGATTTGAACATCCAGGAGAAGGATTTACATTAGGAAGTGGAGAACTGCTTAGTGCATCAGAATTCGGAAATTATATGGCTGGCTATGCATGCGCTTATAATTATGGACATGCAGGTGAAATGGGTGTATTAATGGGTGGAGATATTTATGCTTTTGGTGAAAATATAGTAAATATATTTATGTTCGACCCTCCCTCTCCATGGTATTGGTGGCTTGATGATATTGGAAGTGATAATTATCTGCACTTGGGTTTTGAAGATGCTGCTAAGGATAGAATTGATGAAATATTTGGGTTTGGATTTTATGATTCATATGTTAGAAATAAAAATCAATTATTGATTGAACAAGAAAGAATTCAAGGTTTAATAGAAGCAACAAATGCATATAATGAAATGTATAATAAAACAGCTGATAAACGTGTAAATTAAGGAAAGAAAAAATAATGAAAAAATTATTTCTTTACTTAAAAAAAAGATTTACTTATGTAATATTGATAGTGTTATTACTATTTATATGTTATCTTCTGTTTATGCCATTTATTTATACACCTCCAGCATTAAATCAGGATATCTATTTAATTTATGATAAATGGATTAACCTGGCAAAAAACAACGATTACGAATGGACTGTTCGATTACGCAATATTAATGATGCATATATTGAAATCAAGAATGAAACAATCCAATTGGCCGATGAGAACAATCTTGAACTATATAAATATTTTCAGAAAAATTCTGTTAACGATTTGGAATTTATGTTACAGGAGCTAGTAAAAATAAATTGTTGTCAGATAACAAAAAAAGATAATGTAATCTACTTTATTATTCATAAAAAATTGTTCCCTCCCTATGCTAGACCCGGATGTGCCTATTCAATTGATGGACACGAATTGAACAAAGAGGTTGAAGGTATTCACCCTGTGATAAAAAAAGTAAATTTAATGCATATAGAAGGCAATTGGTACATATCTAAAAATCTATTACTTTCGGGTATTCGTATAGATTCACAGTATTCAATTCCATCATCTCTTTTTGATAATTCCAAAAAGAAAATAGATAACATACAGACCATCTCGTCAGCAGGTTTCCTGACCCCAAAAACTCCAAAGACATGGCCATGAAATTATTATTTATCAATCAACTATGCGACAGGGTGGTCAAAAAGCCGCCCGTAGGGTGCAAATATTCATCAGCAGGTAAATATTGGTTCTTTCACAAGTTAAGCATAAAAATTTCGTCCGTGAATAGCAGCAGTTACTAAGGCTGACTCAGTTTTACCGCCCAAAATGACTCAAATACGGTCGTTGTCGACAGACTGGTTCTGCGGAGAATGCATGTCATATCCGATGAGACAGGCGGTTAAGCAGCCAAGCGGTGATACGATCTGAGCAGCCCGCCGAGACGTTCAATGCACTGGATCTCGGCATTATCATCAATCTCATGCTTTGGCTTAATGATCCTGCCCAGTCCCTGATGAATTCTCTCGTGATGATAATACTGACTGTACTGCTCCAGGACATAATCAAGCTGCTCGACCGAAGAGAGGATCAGGTGATCGAGACATTCTGTTTTTACGGATTTGACAAACCGTTCGGCGTAGGCATTCAGATCCGGGCTTTGGGCGGGAAGTTTGATTGGTTCTACACCGGCATTCTTGAGGATGTCGGAAAACCCATTCGTGTTATACAAGGGGTCTCGATCATGGATCAGGTATTTCTTGCCTTTAAGAAATCCATCACTGCAAATCGTATAAGCATTTTATTTACAAGAAGCTCTACCGTAAAGAAGTCGCACGCTGCCAGAACATCCAGATGGCTTTTGATAAACTCGTGCCATGTGGATCGGACGGTCAGATCCGGTTCCGGATCAAAGCCGTTTTCGATGAGGATATTTTTAACAGTTGACTTGCTGATGCGGTATCCG
>JAFGEC010000703.1 GCA_016931775.1 Candidatus Zhuqueibacterota bacterium
GATGATAAAATAAAGATAATCTTCGAAATCTGTCGGGAAATGGCGTTTTTCAGCTTGTTTTATGTAAATATGGGATGGTAGTGAATTCATATATTCATATTTTGACCCCTCTTCTTTATGTTATATGAAAGATGCAATAAGAATTGAATGGTGGATTCAAAATGACGGAAATTATGACCAACTAGGTCAGATTGTTGAAATTATCCATAATAACAACCTACGAATTAATGACAAACCATTGATAATTAATAATATTGAAACTATGTTTGATTTAATGGGAAGAAAAATATTAAACCCAGCTTCTTCAGGTTTATCAATTATTAAAAATCAAAACGATAAAAATGATAAAAACAAATACCTTTTTCATTTCCACGGTTATCAGAAATAAATGGTATGCCGCTTAAAAATCCACTAACAGGCAATACATACTGCGCTCGCAAAGCCTCGCTTGGGCTGCGCCAAATATTTCCAGCTCGCTACGCCGGGTGCTTATCAGTATTCCTGCCAATCAAGCTCAATCGCTTGACTGCCATGAATACTGAACGCACAAAGCTGTTCCGCTTAGGCTCCACAGCTTCCGGCTGGGCGGCTGTAAATACTTTATGTATCGCCGGCCCGTTGTGCAAAACTCTTGAGCTGTTGGAAACAAGACACGAAGATAAATTTCGAGTTTATTTCAAAGTGTACAGTGTTTAGGCGTTCATTAATATGTTTAAACACCAAACAGATAATGTGTAAAACAAAGGAAATATCGGCCTTAAAATAAAAGATTAGTTTATTTTGGTAATTACTCGGTGACCAAACATGCGAATCACCATAAATATGACTAGTTGAGGGCGAGATACTTTAATTTTAGAAATCCAATAATGAATCTTGACCGGCATAGCCGGTCGCTTAGCGGTGAGTTATCAGGGTATTCTATGGTCGGTATTCGACGGCGAAGTGAACGCCATTCTGCCGACTGGTGATATTTTATCATACAGTATCCCAACTCCAAATGACGGGTCCTTTGCGTCCTTCCCCAAAGCAAATTTGCTGGTTTTTCCCGATAAGGGTGTGTGTTTGGCACACAATGACCGTTTATGGTCTTTAAACATATCGGATCAGACATTGATTGTTGAGGAGATGGCTGGTGGTATATTCCCCATAAACGTGTCGGACTTGATTGTATCCCCGTTGGGTGAACTGTGCATGTCGGGCGAGGATAATGCGAAAAACAAGCAAACCTGGTCGTATACGGACGATTCATGGAAAATCCGGGGGGAGTTGGGTGACTTTCTTACTATCGACGATTCAGGAAACCTATGGTTTTATGGAGGGGATTCTGATTCTACATTTAATTTTGCCAAGGGATATACAGTCGTTACTGAAAAAGGCCTTGAGCGATTGCCCCTTCGCGGCATCAAGTGGGTTGGTGAAGTAAACTCGACAGGGCAGGGCAGCATGCTCGCGTCATGCGGGAATGCGATTCTGCATATCGCGCACGACGGTAACAGGTGGAGCGTTGATAGGGTGAGTCTACTATCTCCCGAATCGACATACTTGGTTAATAAAGCATTCCTTGATTCATCGGGGAAAATCTTCTTTGGATTTAAATGGGCATCTCCATGTCCATAGTATTTATTGAAGCTGAAGACTGGCAGATGAAGAGAGATGAAAGCCCTTCCTTTAGTTTTAATAATTTCTATACACTAATAAAGGGTGGCTAAATTGCAATAGAATAAGCGATCCAAATTATTTTAGAACAATCACCCTTCACGATTAAAGAGCGGATACTTGTAGTTTCCGCAAGATCAAAGAGAATATATGCTTTTAATGTAAAACAGCTCAAGAGCATCGTACATTGGTTTGGGTGCTGTGGGCGCAAAGCAACCCTTTGGGGAAATGTCCTCCGGGCTCTTCTTTTCAGTTCAGGCGAGAATTAACGAATTAACGTTTGACATCAGATCCACTAGTGAAATAGCTCTCGCAGCCAAAATCAAGTATACTAGTAAAGCCAAGAATACATCGCGATTTTTACCGTTGCGCATGGCGCTATTATTTGCCTTGCGGATGAGCTGCGTAGCGGTAAGCTATGTATTCTTGGCGGAACAAAGCTCTGAAGCGAGGATTTTTTATAGACATCGAATCTCTTGAAAACCTCGTTGCGCAGCAGTTTGAACTGATGGACAGGCTGATTATTAGTTCACAAATAGAAACCATCTCAACCGGAAAAATAGCCGGCTTTATCTACCAGATCGATTTCATAAAACCCCCCGGCTGTACATTTACGGAACCGCACCCATTCTAAACTCGCGCATGCATTGCTATCTTTAAACCGTGGAAATGCCGGGTTTGAGTATCGCGCAACTGCGGACGGTTATCAAGAAAATGCCGCGTGAAAAAAAGAGCTTCTCGCCATCAGTGTGCATAAAATCCGGAAGAAGGGAAACGATCCTTACAAACAATTGACGAATTTCAGGGTCTTTTTTGTAAAACGAAAAAGGCTGTGATTTTCATCTATACGTTTTACTGTTTTTCAGATATCATTTTAAAATATTTCTTTTAACCACAATCGACCTATTCATTCAAATCCGGCACAATTGTCCAAATCCGTTTCAAAGGAATTTCAGCCTGAATATCATCGGGCAGTTTATCATATACCTTTAGAAATTCATCGATTAACTTCATTTGGTCCCAGCACCTGATTTCAAAAAAACTTCTTCCGCCTTCTTCTAATACAGCACGGTTGAAGCCGCTCCACGATACGAGTAAACCCTGATCTGCTCCGAAATTCTTGAGAACACCCTGAAGATTTCTTAAAACAGTTACATCTATAGGAGTACTTGTGGCTTTTACTTGCACTGCAATTTTCGGTGATTGAAAACCCATAGTACCGGAACCGGCCAGGATATCAACGCCCCCATCTGGCCCCGGAGTTGAAACTTGTGTATGGTACCCTTGTGCCCTTAAAACTTGATCCACCAAATCAGTAAACAGGTATATATCTCCGGACAGGGAATTTCTTTTTCAATCTCCACCCTAAAAAAGATACTTCCGGGGATTTTCTGGATTTCGGGATTATCGGATTATAATTGAATACTCCCATATTGCACCACTTCTTCCAATCCTGTAATCCAATAATCCGTGTAATCCCGGTTCAGACGTTTTTTTTCCTGCCTACTCCACTTTCACACATTTCCCCATTGTCTGAACCGCGTGGGCGCCCTGAATGGGTGACCAAGAATCAGCTTTTACATTTTCTGTGTGGCCTGCACTTCAGTGCGGGTTTGTATCACTATCACGCTATAAACAACCCCCTTTTTGACAATAAACACTACAACACTCCTGGACACGCTCACGAATTGTTGGGCAGGCACGTGAATACGCATGGCCGAGTGCTTGGGACGTGGAGAGCAATGGCAAATGGCGACCAGGAATCGGATTGTATTTCTGTTCCTGTAAAAATGCTCAACCGGCACTGAAGTGCCGGCCACACATTTTTATTAAAGGCGCCCGTGCGGGAATGCAGGGAGGTCGAACCGGGCGGGGGAGAGGTTGCCGGTCAATGTTAAAATCCTTTTCCTCATTTATACCTTTTCCATCTCCCATCCACCTCCCGAAATAACTCATTACTATTTCCGCGTATTATTCGTTACAGCAATCACAAATATCCATAATTCATTGAAAAATGGTGCATTGCACAGATTCATTTTTTCATTGCATCAATTTTTATTCTCATTGCACGAGTTTCGATGGACGTTGCACTGTCTTCGATGCTCATTGCACTGTCTTCGATGCTCATTGCACTGTCTTCGATGCTCATTGCACTGTCTTCGATGCTCATTGCACTGTCTACGATGCTCATTGCACTGTCTACGATGCTCATTGTTTTATCTACGATGCTCGTTGTTTTGTCTTCGATGCCCGTTGTTTTGTCTACGATGCCTGTTGCTCTCTCCTCAATTCTCATTGCACTCTCTTCGATGCCCCTTTCGCTGCTCCGGTTGGCTGTTTCGCTGCGGGTGATTTATGCATCAGCCTCACCCCGCCCGTTCTTCTTCTTTCCACCCTCAACAGTCGCCACCGGGGCGTCACGGCTGATAAGTCATTGAAATTATTTAGGAATAAAACTTCCGCGGGCAGGTTTCCTAAACCTGGGGTCGCTGGTTCGATTCTTGCCGGGGGAATTTTTTGCACTTTCCGTCACCCGAAATGGAACTCACGGCAGCGATTACTGTTTCGTCGATTCATCCCCGGGGGAAGCGTGAGGTTCAAAACAGAAACGGACGCGGCCAATCGCGCGTCCGTTCCGTTAAAAACTTCTTTGCGGCTTTCAATACTGACTACTGAACCACGACCGTCCGCGTTTGGATCGCTTTATCCGCCACGATATTTAACAAGTAGGTTCCACGTGCAAACCGTCCGTTCAGGGTGCGCGCGGCGGCGCCTGAAACCGTACGGATGCTCTTTGAAGGTACGATCCGCTTGCCGGCTATATCGTACAGCGACAGGGTGAAAACCTGATCCATCGCAGATGTGCAAAAAACGGTAATCGCGTCACGGCCTGCAGTCACGGCAAACGATGGTTTCATGGTGACGGTCCGGTTCAGTTCAGAGCAGGCATCGGGCGGCGGAATTTTCCACAAATCAACGCTCGTGATCGAACCGCCGTCGAGAGTGATGGCGGGTCTCGTTTTCCCGAAAGCGGCGATGCGCGCATATTTTTTCGATTGTTCCGAACCGCTGCTGCGCGTGGTCTGAAACACTTCACCGGTGTCGATCGCTTCGGGGATTCCCTTCAGATTGAGCGTGGCGGCGCCGCCCGTGTTGATGACCACCACCGCCATGGAGTCGTTGTTCGCATTTGCATAGGCCGACGCCATCAGCGACCCGCCGCTCGCGCCGATGCGCCTCCAGCCCCGGTGGATGGATTTCGAGAAATGTTTGAAGGCATAGTAGATCGGCCGGGTTAGATAAGTGTTGTTGATCGTATCCTGACTGAAAAAGCAGTGGGTCGACGCCTCTTTATACGCCACCGCGAAGAGAAGATACATGGAGAGATCCTCTTCCACCAGCGAGTTGTGAATCAACTGAATATGATCGAACCATGTCTGGATCTTTCCGTTCCAATCAGCTCCTTCATTAATAAGATATTCAGTCTGATATCTCGGCTTCGAACCATAATTCTGCTTGACTTTCCTCATGCTGGATACGTCCGCTCCATTGTAAAAATGGTGGCAGACCGCGGTAATTTGAGACTTGTTAACGGCATTCATATATTGATCGATCGATACGCTGTTGATGCCCGCGGGTCCGGTCATATCGGGCCCGATCAGGGGAATCCCAAGCGAATTGACCTTGTTATAGACCGCATCGAGCGCTTTTGCGTACGATGCGGTATTCCCGGATTCGTTCGGCAGCAGACAGCACCCCTCCCACTCCGCCGGCCAGTCGGGTTCATTCTGCATGCTGACCCAGCTGAGGATTACCCCTTTATCCTTAAAGTCCTTAATTGAATTATACCAGTAGTCGGCATATTCATTGTAGACGAACTGGTTGTCCACCTTTTTAAGGGACAATTTGGTTCCATCAACGACTCCCGCAATGGTATCCCCCTGTTTCAGATACGGCGGCGGCGACCAGGAGGCCATGAATACCTTGACCTGAGGATATTTCGCCTGGATATCCTTCATCATGTTGATTTCAAGGGTGTCGTTATTTTCCGCCATGGCAGAATCGTAGTAGTTGCAGATCCTCACGACATTGCATCCCGCCTTGTTGAAGATGGAATCGTAGAGTTCGTCCTGATACGGACGAAGGTAGGGATAAACCCTGAACATGAGTCCGCCGCCGAAGCCTTCGATGGTCTGATGCTTCGTCCCCGGCGTGAGGGTCACATCCACCGCACTGGTGTTGACTGTAAAAAAAGCAACAAAACAGCATCCCGCGATGAGTGATAAACTACAGTGGCGCCTTTTAAACATCGTAATCCCCCATGAATGAGTGGTTAATTTATCAATATACTAATTTTTAACTGCCACCACTTCTATTTGAAGCTTCAACGGGCGATAAAATGTCATCAGCGTTATCGTCGGCCCCCATGCCGTATTCATACGGATGAAACGACAGCGGACCTACACATCGGCAGGATAAACAATTAACCCCTCATCCAGAGCTTTGTGGAAGTATGGACGCTCATGGTTCGACGAACCTGCGGTGAGTGTGTCGAACTGCTCATATCGTGGATGGGATTACTGAACCTAAAACCGATTTTTAATTAATAACTGTTTGATTAAATAATTTTGAATGAAATTCATCTTTGAAATTGGACACTATATTTAAATTTGGCAACTATATTATATATAGTATATATTATCAATTTTAAAACTTAAGGAATTCTATTCATTTAGAGTAAGGCGGGCGGAAATAACAAGTTACTACGAATTTAAAATTAATTTTTCAAAACATATAAAATTGTTTGGTCACTAATTATTTTTCTTGGGCATGACCCCACTGTAATCAAACTGATCAAGGAAACAACATTTTAATAATTAACGGCTTTAAAATTTTTAAGGAGGAGACATGAAATCTCATTTTTTTCGACTTGTAGTTCTGCTTGTCGCGGCTTTGTCAAGCGCCACCTGGGCATTATCAGGTACCAAAGGCGCTCCCCTGGGGGGCATGGGTACCGGCTACGTCAAGTTTGATGCAACCACGGGAGAGTTCGCCGCGAGTTCCAGAATTCCGCCTGCCGGAGGCGATATGATGTGCGAGTTTCCGGTAAAAATGTCAAGCAGCAGCGGATTCCATTTTTTTGCGGGAGGTCAATCGGTAACAAAAGCAAAAACAGCCGTTGAAGACGCCAAATTGCCGCTTTACACCGCGGATTTTGGAAAAACAAACAGTGTAAATTTTTCCCTTAATGCGTTTAGCCCTTTTATTCCCGGAAACGGCGATTTGAATATTAAATTGGCGACATCACCCTGTGCATTTTTCGAAATTACGGCAAAAAATGAAGGGGGTTCGGCAATAGAGATCGCCGTTGCACTTGAATTCACGAACAAATCATCGGGAGTTTCAGGTCTCCTGGGCGGGTCGGACGATGGAGAAATTGATCCGGAATCGGGAAACAGAGCCGTTTCGTTCGCAACCGCCAAATTCGCCGACGTTCCCACTAATCCGGACAATACCGGGAATGCCTATATGATGGCAGGGTGCAGTAAAGAGGATGCAACTTTCAGTGCCGGCGGAATAGGTGATTTTGCAACGACGGGAATTCTTTCAAACAGTACCGGTAATTGTGTAGCTGCGAAATGCGCTGTCGGAGCCGGTGAAAGCGTTCGATTCAAGTTCGTCATGTCGTGGTGGAGAACGTTTGTTTCGGGAACGGATAGATACGGGGTCGGGAAAAATGATGCCGACAACCTGTATTATCACAATTTTTACCAGACTTCCAAGGACGCGGCGGTTTTCGGCATGCAGAACTTCGATGCCGTCAAAACCGGTGTTGTATCGATGGTAAATCGGGTAATGGCTTCCAATTTTCCTGAATGGTATAAAGACAGACTTCTCAATAACCTTTATCCTCTTATCAATAATTCTTTCTGGGCGAAGGACGGACGTGCGGCATTCTGGGAAGGCGGCTACGGAATTATCGGTACCATCGACCAGGCCGAACATGCGGCATTATGGTATATCTATAACTGGCCGGAAAATCAGTGGATGGAACTTGCTTTCTGGCTCAGTAGCGGCCAATGGCAGGATCCGCAGATCATGGGACAGATTCATCATGATTTCAATATATCGCCGGGAGTAACCTTCAGCCCGCCGGAAAGCCGTTTCATGGTGCCGTGGGGCCAGTGGGACAGAGAAGATTACTGGTTCCAGCCGAATACGACCGACTGGTCCGATCTCAACAGTATGCTTATTTTTAAAGCCTATGAATTGATGCTGGCGACGGGCAATCTCGATTCCCTGAAAAAGCATTTTCCGAAGATAACTCTAGCGGCGGATCGTCTTTATAAAATGTCTCAGGATGCAGACGCCAGTATCCCCATCCAAAGCAAATCCACTTACGACAGTCATGGCGTTTTAACCCCCCAGTATTCCTGCGGCGTAGCGGTTACGGCCTATAAAGCCATGGTGGAAATGGCTAAATTCGTTGGTGATGAAACCACTGCTGCAAAGTATCAGGAGATCTATAATACGGCAAGGCAAGAGTATAAAGAGAAGTTTTTCAATGCTGATTATTGCACCATTAATCTTGAGGGATGGGCGGAAGGCCACGTGGGCGGCTATAGCTGGGCAGACTATTTTTGTTTTGAACCGATAATGGACCGGGACTTTATCGAGGCAGGCTGCCAACGATTGTGGAACCTCTATTCGACGGCGTCTAAGATCGACAGAATGGGAGGGTGGCACTTCTACACTTACGACCACTGGGGCGGCGCGTTAACTGCAATAGGAAAGCCCGACACCGCTCTGCTGATCCACACCTGGGATCACGAACTCTATTACAAAGATTATCCGGATCTGGTCTTCTGGCAGACACTCTTCAATAAGGATATCGGACCTCAAGTGTACAGCAGCTATATGACGGCGCCCGGCGTATGGAGATCCTATTTCCAGTTCACAGGATATTTACTTGATAACGCGAATCAGCGTCTCTGGATCCGTCCGTCCATTCCATCGGAGATGAACAAGAAAATCACCAATGCTCCGCTTCTCAACCCTAACGGGTGGGGCACGCTCTACTACGATGAAACCGGCAACGCGGCGGAGAAACTGACTCAGAAAGTCTCGGTATACTTCGACTCTCCGGTCGCCATCAAGGAACTCGTCCTGAAAAACAACACCAACGGCACGACACCGTTTCTCGTCATGGACAGTTCGGTCGCACAGATACCTTCGTGCACCGTGACAACCGAAGACTGGGATATCAGAAAAAACATCCGCGTCACCTTCGCCTCGCCCGTCACCATCGGTCCGGCCGGTTTTCACGTACAGGTGTATTCCGAGCCGGTGGGAACGATCTCTCCGTATAGTAAAACAGTGAAGTCACCCCTGGCTATTATGTCTTCAGGGATTCGTGCCGGCAGGAAGATACAATATTCGCTCGATAAAGCGGGTGACGTATCCATTGATTTGCTCAATCTGAACGGCGTCAAACTGGGGACCATAATGAAGCAAAAGATCTCCTCTCCCGGCACGCACTCTTTTGTATGGGACGGTACAACCATCAAGGGGCATAAAGTAGGAACGAGAGCGGTTCTCGTTTTACGTCTCAATTCTCCTACAGGAACGGTCTCAAAATTGATTTATAACAACTTGAGGTAAGATTTCAAAGAAATAAACTATCGCGGCTATAGTGGAAATGAAAGGCGAATTTTATTACACCAATTGACAGAGGAGTGAATTTTTCAATGAACAAATTATTTTTACTACCCGTACTTTTCTTGTGTATTACTTTAGGATTCGCTCAAGAATCCGTTTCTGAAAAATTTGTTGCTGACGAATCCGCTGCTGACGAATCCGCTGCTGA
>JAFGEC010000121.1 GCA_016931775.1 Candidatus Zhuqueibacterota bacterium
GATCCGGTTTTATTGACGCTGGTCAATTTATATCCGGGTCATTTTGTCACGACCAACAAAATCGACTGGCCGGACACTGTTACCTACACACCATCCGATGCGCCGGCGGTAGAGGGCATGTACGCCGCCTTGAAACTCGATCACAGTGAGGCCTATATGAATCACAAATTTACCGATGGCCGTTTAAAAACCGTCCTTTGCGGCATGAAATTTTTCGACGAGCGCAACGGCCAGTTGTTCATGCAGGACCGTAGTATTTGGTACAAGGATTACGGCAGCGGCCGGGTGTTTTATTTTATGGCCGGACATTCTGAAAAGGATTTTGAGAACCGGAATTATTCGCAAATGGTTCTTAATGCGCTTTTATGGGAATATAAAGCGGATAAGAAATCCGGTGTTTAATGGTATTTGTGTGGTTATTACAATGTTTTAAAAAGGTCATTACTGGAGGAGGTGTGGCGCCATGGAATGGAAAGTTTTTATCGAACCGGATTCGGGGATTATACACAGTGTGTACAGTGGGGAGATTACGAAACGTGATGTTATGGCCGCCACAGAAAAAGCATTGTCGTATGCAACCGGTCGAGGACCACATCGCTTCCTTACGGAACACAAACAAGCGACTTCTCTCCTCTCTACCATGGATATTTTTGATACCCCCGATCAATGGGAAAAAGCCGATCTCAACAGGTTGAACAGTCTCGCACTTGTAATATACGAGACGGAGGGTTATGAGAACGATATATTGTTTTACGAGACTGTTTGCCGGAACCGCGGCTGGAACGTCCGGGTTTTCGACAACTATCAGGATGCACACGAGTGGCTTTTAAAACAGCCTTTTGCGTAAAATTCGGATAAAAACAATAAATGAAATTTTTGTTAATTTTCGCGCGGCATTGATTCCAGAAATATTGGGAGATTATTATGAACGAAAAAGCAATAGTGATACCGGAATCCGGTTTTTCCAGGCGCCGGTTTATCCGCAGTACGGCAGCAGCGGCTGCCGTGATGGTGGGAGGTTGCGGGCATTTAAAATCCGTTTCCGTTGTACCCCGGCATGTCATCGGCGGCAAGGGGCACACGGCGCCCAGCGACCGTTTGAATATTGCCTGTGTGGGAATCGGCGGGCAGGGCGGTAGCGACCTGCGTAATTTCGCCAGGCTGGATCAAAATATCGTCGCTTTATGTGATGTCGATTGGGATCTGGCAGCAAAAACGTTCGAAGAGTACCCAAAAGCGGCACGTTACCGTGATTTCCGGATTATGCTGGAAAAAGAAGTGAACAACATCGACGCCGTGGTGGTGGCGACGCCGGACCACATGCACGCTCCGATTTCCGTAGCCGCGATGAAGGCGGGAAAGCACGTGTACTGTGAAAAGCCATTGACACACACGGTCGCCGAATCCAGGGAAATGGCGCGTGTGGCGCTGGAACAAAAGGTAACGACGCAAATGGGTAATTCGGGCCAGGCTTCTGAGGATGTGCGTGTGATATCCGAATATATTCAAGCCGGTGCCATCGGTAAGGTGCGTGAGGTTCACGTGTGGTGCGACCGGCCGAGGGGCGGGTATCCATGGCCGCAAGCCATCGAACGGCCCAAGGAAACACCGGACGTGCCGGCGAATCTCAGCTGGAATCTGTGGCTGGGCGTGGCACCGGACCGGCCCTATCATCCGGCGTATCATCCGTTTAAATGGCGCGGCTGGCTGGATTTCGGCACCGGAGCTCTGGGTGATATCGGCTGTCACAAGTTTCATCCTATATTCCGTATACTGGATTTGGGTTATCCGACCACCATCGAGCCGTTTACCACCGAACTGCACGACGAAACCTGGCCGCTGGTGTCCATGATAAAATATTCGTTCCCGGCCCGAAACCGCCAGTATCCCGCACTGACACTCATATGGTACGACGGTATGCTGCGTCCACCGCGGCCGAAAGAATTGGAAGCCAACCGACAACGTGGCTATGGTAACACGTTGTTTGTGGGCGACGACGGTAAAATGCTGAACAGCCGCATCATTCCGGAGGAAAAACACAAGGCGTTTCCCAAACCCGCCGAAATCCTGCCGCGCTCCATCGGCCATTTTGAAGAGTTTGTCCATGCCTGCAAGGGCGGTAATCCGGCGGGAGCGGATTTTTCATATGCCGCAAAGGTGAACGAAACCGTGATGCTGGGAAACGCCGCGTTGCTGGCACAGCGGAAACTGGAATACGATCACGAAAAGATGGCGTTTACCGATTTTCCCGAGGCGAACCGGTTTTTGACCAAGACGTACAAAAAGGGATGGGAGGTTGTCAGTGAGCAGTGAACAGTGAGCAGTGAGCAATGACATGCAGTCTGGTTATGTTTTTTAAGGTTTGAGAATATAAAAAAATATGCTATTAAAGCAAGATAACTAAAATTATAAATTTAAATCATTTGTTACCTAAACCCAGTACAATAATTTTATTTTCTAAATTTTTTTGTAATACCTTACCCTTTTCAAATTCCCATGGTAATACAGGGTAGTGACTTTGATCAAAATGAAGACCGGGATTTTTAAAAAAATTAGATTCACATAACCTGATTACTTCAATACCAAGTCCAAGCGCAAAACCCGCTTCATAATAAACTCCGCAACTGTTATATGTATAATCAGCAATCATAAATCGGCTTTGACGTATTAATGCGATTATTTCATCGTCAATCAGATTGTTGTGCTCGTGTTTGTCCACTATTTTAGGTGTGTAGCCAGTATTTTGTATGGCAGGTTCAATATATGATTCACTGAATTGTTTTAACTGTTCGTCAAACTTCATTGCAATGAATACAAGCCTGCTATTTATATTTGTATTTTGTATTGAGTCTAATTTTACCCATCCTTCGGGTGTTATTTTATAGTTTTCTCCCTGACAGTATAAATATTTTCTGTTTATGCACAAGTAATCATTTAGGATATATTTCAATTCTTGGCTGTTGTGTGCCCAGGAATGAGCAATTAGAGATATGTATTCTTTTTGTTCTTTATTCAGACTTTCAGGTTCTTTTTCGTGTTTTATTAAGGATTCAAAAATGTAATGATTGTTAGCGAAATTGATTTTGATTAACTGGCCAGGATTGGGGTATTTGGCACACAAGAATTGAAGCAGCTTTTCCGCCTTTTCGGCTACCGTTGGCATAGGTAGATTGAGCAATCGGATATTGTTACTCGTTGTGATTTTAGCACCCGGATTTTCTCGTAACCAGCTTGATATTTTTGTTCTTTGATCCGGAAAAATTTCATCCCAAGGTACAGTTATTAATGCTTTTTCTTCAATGGCAAAACGGCCACATTTAATACATTTGAATACGCTTGCGCCCGTTTCATCGTAGTGACTTTTGTCTGCGAGTGGCAATTGGCAAACGTTACAGTTTTCTTTATTCATTATAAAATTCCCATCAAGAGATGAAATGAATTTAAATAATGTTTAGTTAATAACATTATTAACACTAAAAGCCAAAAGTTAAAATATCAATTCTGTAATTTACAAATTAAATTTTAACATATTTTTATCCAACAGCGTTTGCAGGCGATAATTGTATTGTATTTTAATTGGCTATGATTTTGTCTGTTTTTTTTATTCAATATTTTATTGCATAGTAAAAGAAAAAACTTTTCTTTTGTTCTTTATAACCATCCAATGTTGTTATCTGAAATGGACGCATGTAAACTCTATCTTGTCTTCTCTCACCACCCCAACCTCCGTCTTTCCTTCTCCACATGGGTCATCACCTCCAAAAACGGCGCCGTCCAGATATCTTTCCGATTTTGATCCAGATATTCCAGTAACTGCCCGTGCGCCTGACGGGTTACCGGCAAATCGGTTTCATCGATACCGTGAAACATAAATACGATCATTGAATTTTCCGCCATGGCCTGTTTGACCCAAATGATCATCTGGTCGCCGGAGTGGTTGATAACGGCAAAACTGGGGACGTTCATCAGGTCGGTTTCCCTTAACGACGGAAACGTCTCGCCGCCGCCGCGAGCACACGGAAACAGCGGACGTATGAAGTCTATAAAACTCTCACCATTGCCCACATGTGTATCGCAGCACGTATAGGCAAATGACCTCCGGGTATTTCCATCAACAGCCTCGAGTAAAGTACTGGCGGATCGGAGTTCATCCACAATTCTTGTGATGGAATAGGTTTCCAGCCTGTATGCCGGGTTTAACCAGTCCCTGTGTTCACCTCTGGTGTTCTCCAGGCAGGGATGAAAAAGAGTATGGTTGCCCAGTTCATGTCCGTCTTTTGCAGCCCGGCGCCATTTTTCCAACTGGTTTCCAAAAAGCGCGAAACCCGCGCTGATGTAAAATGTCCCTCTAAAATTGTATTTTTCAAGATCCGGGATGGCAATATTTAAATGTGATGCCGTAGCGTCATCATAGGTCAAACAAACAGCCGATTTGGCAAAATCGGGCCAGGTAAAAGATTTTTGATCCTGTGCAAACACTGTTGTGCTCCATAGAATGGTTAAAATGGCGAGAATTTTTGACATTATTCGTCTCCTTGATTGTCGTACCAATATCGCGAATAATATTATTATGTGCAAGGTGATTTCAGATTGAAACTCCAATTACTGGTGGTGTTATTGATTAATGGTGGTTATATTTTTTTCTGAAATTTATTTACCACAAAGCGCCCATAGGGCACGAAGAATAGCTGGGGATTTGTTTGTTTGAAATGTCCATCCTATAATTTTATTTCCTGTTACTAAAATGTTATATTTCTCCTCAGTTTCTTCTTGACCGTTAATGCTAAAATTGATAGCTTTCATAGTTAATATTATTTGACTGGATCGATATGATCGACAGGATGAATCTTCAAATTGTAAAGTTCCATTTATTTGTGATAATTGAGTACAATTTTGCTCTGATCCTGTTCATCCCGTTGATCCGGTCAATAACCTTCAATGCGATTAAAAATATTACTTTTTAAAAGCAATCCATACTCAGAACCACAAAAAAGGAGCAAATCATGACGCGCATTTCAAGACGACGTTTTATTCAAACCACATCCGCCGCCGGCCTGGCTTTATCAGCGGCCGGATCTGTTATGGGCTGTTCTTCCGAAACAGCTCCCAAACCCGGTTCCGGTATGGAATTCGGCCTGGTGACATACCAGTGGGGTCAGGATTGGGACCTGCCGACCCTGATTAAAAACTGCGAAACCGCCGGCTACTCCAGCGTGGAACTGCGCACCAACCACGCCCACGGCGTGGAGCCGACGTTAAGCGCAGACGAACGCCTGGAAGTAAAAAAGCGCTTTGCCGACAGTCCGGTTACCTGCGTGGGATATGGTTCCAATCAGGAATTTCATTCACCGGATCCTGAAAAACTCAAGCAGCAAATCGATGGGACATTTGAATTGATCAAACTGTGCCATGACATCGGCGCCTCCGGAGTCAAGGTTAAGCCCAATACGCTGCCCGAAGGGGTGGAACCGGAAAAGACCATCGAACAGATCGGAGATTCCCTCAATACCGTCGGCAAATTTGCAGCTGATTACGGACAGGAAATCCGCGTTGAAGTGCACGGACATAAAACCTCGGAATTGCCGGTTATGAAGGCCATTTTCGAGCATGTTATTGGGCCCAATGTAAAAATATGCTGGAATTGTAACGAGCAGGATCTGCTGGAACCGGGGCTGGAAGCCAATTTTAACATGGTAAAAAAGTGGTTCGGTGCAACGGTGCACGCCCGGGAACTGAACGTAGGTGATTATCCGTATTTACAGCTGTTTAATCTGCTTGTGGGTATGGACTATAAGGGCTGGATACTGCTGGAGGCCCGCACGAAACCGGAGGACAGGGTGGCCGCCATGCAGGAGCAACTCGGTCTGTTCCGGGATATGGTTGCCCGGGCGCAGGCAGGATAAAAATCCGTCTATTTTGACCGTATCAAAAAAATCAACCAGAATGATCAATCGGCTACCGAACCTGTGGAACATTGAACGAAACGAAAACCAATACCATCCTTTTACCTGTCTGGTTCTCCGGAAAATCCGAAAACCTCATAGGAACGGCCGGAGAGGACGGTTTGGTTGACAGCGCTCAGTTTGTGTCCTTTTGTGAGTGAATCTTTTAAATAATTATAACGTATACAATAAAACGACTTTATCCTGCCATAAACAAGAGGTCGATTATGCGTGATTCTAATTTTTTCTCCCTCTCCTGTATTCTCCTTTTAATCTTTTCCATTTTTGCTGTTTCGCAACCTGTGATGGACGGCAACTGGCCGTCGTTCCGCGGCCGGGATGCCCGTGGTATTGCCGATGGACAGAATCCGCCGGTGAGCTGGAGTGTTGAAACCGGTGAGAACATTGCCTGGCGCACACCGATACCCGGACTCGGGCATTCTTCACCGGTTATATGGGGTAACAAGATTTTTATTACGACCGCAGTAGGTAAAGACGAGCAGCCTTACCTTAAAATCGGTCTTTACGGTGAAAGTCCGGATAATCCGGAAAAATTCGATCATAAATACATCCTCTACTGCATCGATAAAAAAAGCGGGGAAATTCTGTGGCAACAAACCGCTTTTACCGGCATACCCCAGGTGGAACGTCACGTGAAATCCAGTCATGCCACATGTACGCCGGTTGTTGACGGACGTTATGTTCTGGCTTTTTTCGGTTCCGAAGGATTGTACTGTTACGCTCTGGAAGGGGGGTTAAAGTGGAAAAAGGATTTTGGTTATCTTGATGCCGGTGCTTTTGATTCGCCGTCAATCCAGTGGGGATTCGGCAGTTCGCCGGTTATATACAAGGACATGGTACTGGTGGTTTGCGATGTGAATAACCAATCCTTTATTACCGCTTTGGATGTTAAAACCGGCCGTGAAATCTGGCGCACCGACCGGGACGAGTATCCGGGCTGGGGGTCTCCAACCGTACATGTCACGGAAAGCCGTGCGCAGGTCCTGGTGAACGGCTACAAACATATCGGCGGCTATGATCTGGAAACCGGCAAAGAGCTGTGGAAAATGTCCGGCGGAGGTGATATACCGATTCCTACGCCGATTGTTGCCCACGATCTCGTCTATATCACCAATGCTCATGGACGGATGCGGCCCATCTACGCAATAAAACTGGATGCCGTGGGCGATATCACGCTGGCAAACCGTGACACTTCGAATCAGTACATCGCTTGGGCCCGGTTGCGACGCGGGTGTTACATCCCGACTCCACTCGTTTACGGGGATTATCTCTATATACTCAATATGAACGGCATTCTCACCAATTATGATGCCAAAACCGGAAAACAGATATATCGTGAACTGGCCGGTAAAGAACGCAGTGCCTTTTCGGCTTCTCCGGTTGCTTCAGACGGTAGAATGTATGTTTCCAGTGAATACGGTGATATTCATGTGATCAAATTGGGACCGGAATATGAGCACCTGGCAACCAATAAAATGAATGAAATTTGTATGGCGACACCGGCCATATCGGAAAAGATGATTTTTATCCGTACCGCGAATGCCTTGTACGGTATACGGGAAGGTTCCAAAAGCGAGGCGCAGCAAGCCAAAGAACCGGAAACCGGACCGGAAAAACAAAAGGAGGCATTTAAGCCGCCAACCGGTGAATTGACCAATCCTGTGGAAATATTGCGTGCAGCGGACAGGGCCGCCGAAGCGGTAAGTCTTGTTCAATATAATATCTCTGTCAAAGCTATGGATGCGGCCAAGGACCAGATAGGAGAGGGCACGGCAACCGTGATTATCGGCGGTGTGCAGGATTACCTGCCGAAAATGTTTTATGTGGACGGACAAATTAACGAACCGGGTGCTTCCGCCCCGGCCAAGTTTACGGCCGGCTGCGACGGCAATCAATATTGGGTAATCGACTATGAAAAACGAACGGTGCATGTGGATCTTGATTTTGCCGTCATGGGCAAGTTTTCCCGAACGGTTTATGGTGCGTTTGTGCGAGAGTTCTTTATTGACGGTCCGTTTCAGCAGGAAATCAACGGCAGCGAAGTCACATTATTGGGAACCGAAACGGTGGAAGGAATCGATTGTTACGAGATTTTTGTAAATTACGGTGACGATCAACAATCCAAAGCCACTTTTTGTTTCAGTAAATCGGATTTTTTACCTCGCTCCAGAAAAGATATTTTTAACATGCAAGACGGACAACAGGGCGGAACCCTGACTCTTTTAACGAATGTGAATCCGGCACCGGATCTGGAGCCGGATCTTTTTAAGGTGAAAGTGCCGGAAGGCTTTAGTAAAACCGGCCAGCCGGCACAATAGCTGTTGACTTTATTTTTTCATAATTGAATGAAATAAATGTATTTTTCATCAAGCGGCGTTGTAAATATGTGGCGCATTCGCGACTTTCTTCAAAAGTCATCAGCAACTAAAATTCGTGTGGGATTTTCATTTTGTGACGTTTCATAGAAATTTGTGTAGAAAAATTGAGCATATCGGGGAAAGTGCCATATTTATAATTTTTGCATAAAGGAGCGCTATTCGGTATTGTTCTACAGCCCCAATTAATTCCCTGCTTGAGCTTGATGTGATACCATGTGATCGGTCCCTTTCGATGACGAAACATTCTGTTTTCTTCATCGTATTAAATTTTGTACCTGCTGTTTGTAACCGTTATTATTACTACTGATTTGGAGGTCTCATGACTGTTTCATTTTCCGAACCTTTTTCCCGCGCCTGGCAGCGTATGAAAATTGCACTGTTTAAGCCGTTTGATTTAAACAAGTGGTTTGTTTTCGGATTTAGCGCTTTTCTCGCCGGTTTATCGGATGGTGGGGGGGGGAACGGCGGTGGGCGAGGTAATGCGGATTGGGAAGAAATTGCGCATGCACCACAGTATGCCCGGGATTGGATATTTGATCATCCAGAATATATACCATTAATATTTTTTATCGCCCTGGTCATTGTAGCCATTATCATTATTGTGTTGTGGCTCAGTTCCCGAGGAAAGTTTATGTTTTTATATAATGTGGTTACGGATAAAGCCGAAATCCGGAAGCCCTGGCGGGAATATTCCGCAAAGGGAAATTCCCTGTTTCTTTGGCGTACCGTTTTTACGATGGTGGTTTTGGCCGTAATTATTGCTTTTGTCGTTCGGTTTTTCCGTCTATTGACAGATTATGATGAAGGGGTTTATTACGATTTTCCCGTTATGGCTGCCGTTCATCTTGGACTGTTTGTTTTGTTGTTTTTTGTTTTAGTGGCATATATTTCGTTGTATCTGGATTCGTTTGTGGTGCCGATCATGTACAAAAATAATTTGACTACCGTGCAGGCCTTTCATCATTTTCTCGATCTTTTCCGCAAATCGCCGGGGTGGTTTATCCTTTATGGCCTTTTTGTTTTTCTGTTGTGGATGTGCGTTATTATTATGATCATCATTGCCGGTTTTTTGACATGCTGTCTGGGATTTTTACTTTTGATTATTCCATACATCGGTTCAGTGGTCACACTGCCCATTACCTACTTTTTTCGTGCTTTCAGCATCGAGTTTCTGGCGCAATTTGGCGACGAGTATAGGTTGCTGACCGATGCGGAAGCGCTCACAGTGAAAAGTGAATAAATAACGACCGATGGTCATTGGTCATCGATCAATGATCATCGGTCATTTTTGTTACATATTCCAGCATATGATCCGTTGTGGTAACGGGGAACAGAGGCACCACATATTGAAACGGCTGATCCGGTTGTTTAACGAACAGATCGATACGTGTAATGGGGAGTTTTTCAAACGTATCAAAATCCAGCTCGATTTTTTTATACCATTTTTGTTGCAGGGAATCCACATAAGGATTGAGGCTTTCCTCGAGTATCTTTAAATAATTGGATGCAAAATGCCGGTTATCGCCGATGGAGTCCAGATAGGCGTGTTTTTGGTACAGCCCGAGGAAGGTATCTTTCCACATGTTTTCCGTTCGTTTTACAATCTGGGCTTTGTCATAGCCTTTTTTATAGGCTTCCTTATTGACATAAATATCCCGTACCAGATCGACCACCGCCAGACGAAATTCATTGGTAAACCGGTCGGACGGCATTTTCCGGTTTCGAAATACCAGCGGATGGGAGATAAGCTCCCTGCGGAAATCCGCAACGGTATAATCTGTTCCGTCTATACGGAAAAAAGGCTGATTGAGGAATTGTTCATCGGTTTCATCGGCCAGAATACGGGCGACTTCTTTTTCTTTTTTCCCCCATAAATCATCTACCAGTTCCTGTTTTTGTTCATCCGGTGTTTTAAAATAGGTGTCAAAGTAAATTTTGGCAATTTTTTGAAAGGTATCCGGATAAAAATCCATCTTTTTCCCCCGCATAATATCAGCCACATAATTCTGCCAGATGGCGGATGCAGAGACCTGGGTAAGTTTTTCCGTGACCTTGGTTAAACGATTCTGTCGTTGCGGCTCCGTCAGCGCGAGTTCGTCGGTCCAACCGAGAATTTTAATGAAAAGAAAATCGTTTTCACCTATTTGTATCGGCGGAAGAACCTGGTTCTTTTTAATTTCTTCGGAGAAAAGGGCTTCATGAATGCGAATGTTTTCCGGATCGTTATAATTTATATTTCGTGTGGGCAGTGTGGTGTCGCCGGTAATCCGGTAAAATAAATCCTCAAAGATACTTGAATCATTCGGTGAGAAATTACGGGCGATCGTGCTGTCCCGCAGGGCAAAATATGCCACTTTGTATTCACGGCCGGCCAAATTGTAAGCCCTTTTAATCTCCGTTTCTTCCAGTTTGACTTTTTCCACCGCTTGTTTGTGGTACATCCATTGCCGCATGGCCTGTTCTTTTCTTCCGCGAAGATAGCCCAAAAATTCTTCGTTTTCCATTAACGGACTGTTTTCTCCGGCCTCGATGGCCATCAGTTTTTCTGCGATCAATGAGTTGAGAATGATTTTTTTATGCAGGTAGGAATTTAAACGGCAATAGGCCGGTCTGGGTGTATATTCAGCACGGTGAATAAATTCATTTACGCTGATGGTTGCTTTGTCACTAATTTTGACCAGGATTTGTTCCGGGGGTTCCTGTTTTAATCTTGAACCGCAACCCAAAAAAAACAGCAGTATAGCCGGGGGAATGATAAATTTTGCCAGAAATTTCATTTGTGTGCCGATTCCTCTTTATATTTTGCCAAAAATAAAAAGCGCCGCGCACCTGAAATACTGTGCGCGGCACAAAACGGTTTTTGCTATGTTTCTATTCCATTTCCAAAAAGTAATACAACGCTTGTTCGTGCCAGCTTTCCCATTTACCTATGAGATCCATATAGAAATATATCTCCCAGAAAATGCCTGGAACGGTTGGTTTTGAAGTAAAATTTTGCCACGTCAGCTCTTCACCGTTTGCCCATTTATCAAGGTACCACTTTTTATCTACCAAATACATACTGATACCGATCCAAACGCTATCGATCCTTCCGCGGCCCTGTTCCAATAGTGTATTTTCCATCCCACTGCTGATAGTCGCCAAATACCCGCCGACTTCTCGACAGATCTTTTCTGCCTCAACCCAGGTTTTTTTATCTTTGGAAAAATAATAGGCATGGCCATTGAGCCGGCCGATGTAATCGTAGAGCATGGGATCGGCCCATTGTTTGACGATTTTGACATTGATTGTTTTTGAGGCGTTGTTTGCGCTGTCAATAATTTTAAGTGTTGTTGTCGATCCGCTGTCGCCCAACGCGATAACGGTTGCCATAGTGTCCACGACCGCGTCCAGTTCCACCTTGATCAATTTTGTTTCCCCCGGTTCAAATGAATATTGGGGCGCCTTGATGAGTACGGATGTGATGTAAATGTTGACCGTATCACCTTCATTAACAAATAGTGTCGTGATTCCGTCAGGATAAAGCGCATTGACATTGACCAGAATGCCCTGGCCCAGGTCAGTTTTATCGCCACCGGAAGGTTCGGTGCCGTTGTCTTTTTTACAATATAATGCACTTATCATTATAGCAACCACGAGAAAGACGGGAATATATTTTCTTTTCATGATGCCTCCAATTTTTTAGTTGACGTTTTTCCGTTAAAAAGCAACGGCCACACTGGTACAATGGACGTTACCCAGATCGCCTATGGAACGAAACGCATAGTCAATGTTGAATGACTGAGACGGCGAAAGCAGCCATTTAAAACCTCCACCGAATGTGGGACCATATTGTGATACCTGGTCATTGATCATAAACATGCCTTTATAACCGCCCCGGAGATGGAAATCACCGAATCCGGGTACGATAAAACTGTACTGGCCGCCGAGATTGATGTATTCGCTCATATTGTTGGGATGCAGGGCATCAACTTCGAGAGTTAACCGCTGATTCGAAAGAACGAGTGGATCTACTGATATTCCAACGCGAAAAATAAGCGGAAGTTCCCAATCCTGCATGCGGTATTTGGCCTGTAAATTTTGATAGTTACCTTCACCGTATGGATCGATATCCGTCGGGAAAAGCAGGTCCATACCGTCGTACCGCATTCTCGATCCATAATTGGAAATACTCATACCGATTTTCATGCCGTTTTCCTGTTTGCCGGTGGGGGAAAAGAATTGGGTTTGTACCAGAACACCCAAGTCTACCGCCATGGCACTGGCGTTGCTGTGCCATATCTGGGATGAGACAAATTTAGCCGATGCGCCGAATGAAAACCAATTAACCAGTCTCCGCGAGTATGCAAGAGAAACCGAATAGTCCATGGCCGTATAGCTTTCGCCGGTGCCTTCCTGATATTCCATGGTGGTCACCTCGATATCACCATAAGACATAGCAAATACACCGAGAGCAATCGTACCGATGGTCGGAAAATTCAATCCGAACCCGGCAAACAGGGTATTGACATCAACAACCCACGGCTGATACATAAACAGCGCCTGGTTATTGTCCATCCACGCGAGGCCGGCGGGATTCCAGTAAATCGAAGAAACGTCGTTGCTGGAAGCCACATAGGCGTCTCCCATGGAAAGACCGGCGCCGCCAACCCCGATCTCTAAAAAGTTAGCGGTGGTGGTTCCCATCCTGTAAGGTTGTTTGCTCCAACCGGTCACGGTTAAAGCAAGTATAGTCAAAATGACAAGGAATTGTCTATTTATCATGATTTTACCCTTTCTTGTTTTCATATTCCTCTTTTATATTACTTCAAAACGGCAAATTTCCCGGTTTTTTCTTTCCCGGTTTTGTCATCTTTGACGTGATAAAAGTACATGCCCGCGGCAATTTCGAGACCTTCGGAAGTCAGCATGTCCCAGTGTAATACGCCGTTATTGGATTTGCCCAGGCTGTTATAGCTGGTCAACGCGTCTTCCGGTGCGTGTAACTCCCTGATCAAAATACCGCTGGTGGTGAATATTTTGATGGTGCATTTTTCCGGCAGATGGGTAAACATCAATCGGCGGCCCTGGTTGAGCCACTTGTTGACCACTGAACTCTCCATTACGTTTGAAGCAACATACGGATTGGGTACCACTTTGATTTTTTCCATTTCCGTCTTTGCCAACTCCTTGTCGATTGTTTTGGCGGCATTAACGGAAAAAACCACAGAATCTGACGTAAAGAAAGGTTTCCTGAATCGAATGGCATAGACATCATTGGCTTGCGGCAGTTCACTTTCCTCCTGAGCGTTTAAAAAATCAATGATAAACAGGACCTCATCCCAGCGGCCTTTTGTAGTCATCGCACCTACCAGGATTCGATCTGTATCCCAGTCCCACACATCATTATCGTTTAAATCCCATATACACATATCCAGCAATGCGGGTGCTCCGGTTGTATCGGCCCATTCAAGATTTTCAATGCGGAAATTGAAATCGGTTTCGTAGATACACGCGTCCCGGTCGATTCTTTCACCGAATTCATCCCTCAGTACCGCTTTGACTCTGCGTAGTTGACCGGTGTACACCGGCTGATCGGAAAAAACAATGTTATAGTTCCACGAATAGTATTGCAAGTTATCGTCGATGGTTGTGATATTCATGGGCGACGTGCCGGTCAGCCAGCCGGAATTGATATAATCATATTCCGCTATTCTTGAAGCCATTTGTACTTTTAACCGCAAACCGTCGAAAATTTCCGTGTACTGGGGTTGCGATGTCGTTACATGCCAAAAATCATCCTCAGGATCGGATGTGTCATTGTCATACTTTTCAAGAACGGTATGCATATTTTTCGGCGTCAAAGCATCGCGTTCACCCTTCATCAACGCGTCTTCAAAGATCAGAATGTCGCCCAGGGTGACGTCATAAACCTGTAATCCGGCGGCGGTGTAGCGGAATCCATAACCGGGATGATATACATAATTGGAATCAATTTTGGTCACGTTAAATTTTACTTTATACGTGTGATCGGTGACCGAGTTGATATCGACGATTTCCGGTTCAACAGTGCCGCCGGCGGCGTTATGTGTGATGTTGAATGCTGATGATACGGTCTCACCGGCTGCATTGGTTCCCGGTGTGACGATCGCCACATTCTGGCCGATAAATTCAATGCGTTCGAATTCATCCTTACGGATAACCACATTGTTTTCCGACGGTGCGATACCGTAACCTTCATCCGTTGCAATGACCGATGTGCCTTTGAGCTGGTCAGGGCGGATGCCGTAGTCATACGCAACAATCGCATAATAATAGGTACGTCCGTTTTGAACCGTCTCGTCTCTGAATGAATAAGCGATACCGGTATCTTCACCCAGGTTATAAGCCATGCCGTTCAGCAAGCCGAAATCGGTGAAACCGGAGATGCCGTCCTTGAGATCGCATTGAAAGATCGGTTTGAAAAACGTTTTAGTACCATAGCCGTCGGTGATGACCTGAGGATCTTTCATATCTTTATCAGTTGAACGGTAAACTTTATAACCTTCAAAATCATTGATATTGCCCAGAAAAGGCTCGCGGGTGATGCGGTCCGACCGGTTATCCCAGATGAGTTGGACGTAGCCGTCGCCGGGAATGGCCTTGAGGGTGGGCATTTTGGGTGGCTGTGCAAAACGATAGTCCTTCTCATAAATGACCTGTACGGTTTTCTTTAAATTAAGCAACGCCGGTGCTTTATGTTCCGGGGAAACCAGGCCCGCCAGGTCGTCGTATGAATGGAGCTGGGAAATGGAGATAAATTCCGTATGTCCTTTGTATAATGGAAATATGGCGGTGGAGAACAGTTGGAACAGGTTGGCGATGTCCGCAGCACCGGATTCCAGCGAATCCGTATAAGTCATGCGGATCCAGAGCGACTTGTCGTTGCTAAACCAGTTGGTATAAGGCTCGGTATGGGGGACGGCCTCATAAAAAAGCAATGTCGTCAATCCAAGCATATCCGTTTCGGAAACATCGGTCCATGCAAAGTTGGGTTCCGCATAACCTTCACCCAAATCGGGTTTGTGGTTACATTCGGTATCGTCTTCATCGGGACCGTAATAGTTCTCTTCTCCGGGTGCCACACCATCCAAGCCCACATCATCACCGCAATATTCACCGCTGTCGTAAATTCCATTATTATTTTCATCCAGACCGTCACTCCAGTCCTGGTCTTCGTCACCGGACCAATGCTCGGCCAGATCTGATTCCTCCAAACCGTAAAAAATGAAAAACTTGTTCAGATCGCTAATACCGTCGGTCGGACCTATTTTTATGCCGGCTTCGTTGTCGCGGCGCTCGTCGATCAGGCCGTCGTCATCGTTGTCCCTGCCGTCGTTAAATATACCGGGGCTTTCCAGATAGGCATAACCGGCCGTTCCGGTCGGGTATCCATCCTCTCCCACGCCGTCGGTGTCCCAGCTGTAGGAAAGGTTTTCCAGTTTATAAAAAGAACCGTCCTCACCGCTGTTTTCGCCGCCGATGTCATTATCAAGCCAGTAACCGAATGCCATCTGCGGCAGGGTATAATCGGAAATGTTGGCGATCGTGTATTCCCAGAAAATGCAATCCTGCGCCATGGGATTGTTCCATTGGAATCCGCGCTGTTTGACGCGAATTCCCAGGCCGCCCCATGGCTTACCTTTTTGCACGGTGACGCTGGCATCGATATCGCCGATTTTTATATCGGGACGCGGATAATATTTAATCATATCATCATCTCCCAAATACTCCAGGTCCTGGGCATCGTTAGCGACAACGTACGCTTCCAACTCGGCTCTGATCTGGCCGCGGCCGAAGCGTCCATCCCATTCACCGGGCCAGTGGGTCCGGCGCTTGGTGTACAGCCAGCCCTGCGGCGGCCACGATTCAGGATCGTTACTCATTGCCGGAATTTCGCTGAGGTTGTTCATATAACCCGGAGCAGGGTGAAAACCCCATTCGATCTGACCGGTCTCATCACGGTCCATTTCTTCGCGGTAGTTGGTCTGGCAATAAAACAGAGTGTCGATCAAACCCTCTTCGGATAACAATCTGATCTGGGTGGTATCGGTGACGGGAATGGAACCCTGGGTGATAAATACCGGTGCGCTGACAACCAATCCGACTCCGTCATGCATCACGTTACCACCGATACCCCTGGGCCATCGGACGGCGTCTTTGCGCGGGTAATCTCCCAGCTCGGTGTTGTTTTTGAACAACAACTGCACCCGGTTACCGGTCATGAAACCTTCACGTTCGAGATATGGATCACCGGCCCCATCATCCGGACCATCGTATATTCTGCCCTGGGCAAACAGGTCCATTTTTGGCGCCAGCAAAAGTATTATGCTTAGAACAGCCAGGAAAATTTTCTTCATAGTCAAAACCCTTTCCATTTATTAAAATTCCTTATAGTTCAAAAGAGAACAATTTAAAAGAACACACCCAGACCGAGTTTGACCAGCCGCGGTGACGACCAGTTGGACGGGCTGTAAATTCTCTCTTCATAGGTGCTGAAATCGCTCCAGTGCCCGAGACGGTCCTGAGGACGGATGATGGCCTGATTGGTACGGCCGGTGTTGGAATTCACGTTATCCTCGTTGAGCCGATCAAATAGATTGTAAACTCGAACCGTCCAGCGGAGTTTTGCACCCATAATCGATCCCCAGTCATAGTGCGCTTGAAGATCGACGGTGTAATGGAATGGCTTAGAGGCGTTATTGGGGAATAAATAGACACGGTTCAACGGATTCTGGTCGATGGGAGACCACGTATAAGCGGAACCGGAACCGAACCATCCCATGGCTGAGATACCGTAATCTTTTGCATTATAACCCACGGAAATGTTCATTGTATGCCTTTGATCCCAGCTCATGGGGATAAGAGTCGGAATGGGATCCTGACTGTTGCCGGCTCGTGTAAAGGTGAATTGCGGATTGTCGGCGTTTCCTCGCGTATATTGCAGTGTATAGTTAATTTCCGCATACAGATTGGCGATATGGGTATTGTATTTCACTTCCAGACCACGGGCGTTTCCGTAATCCTTGTTGCCGTACAAACCATACCGTACGGCGTTATAGGTAGTCACCACATTGACGGTGGAAAGGTTGTAAATATCCTTGTACCATAGCGCAATTTCCAGATCCATATAGTCGTTTAACATCTGCCACAGGCCGATCTCATAATTGACGGTCATTTCCGGCTGTACCTGCGGATTTCCCAGGGTGCTTTCATAGTTGGTTGGCGCAATGACATAAGAATTGTTCTGATACATGGTGGAATGCGGCGGATACTGATAAAAGTGACCGTAACTGAAACGCAACAAAGCCATTTTGCCCAGCTGATACGAGAGACCCAGGCGCGGTGCGATATTGAATCTGGCATCCGCATCAGGATAGGTGGATATCCATTCCGGGGTATCCGCTTTTTGCAGCAGATTGTTGGGATTGCGGTAATTTGACGGATAGGTGGTTTTGGGATCAAAGTATTCCGCACGCATACCCAGTTCGATCACCATGTTATCATATTCCATCTTGTCGGACAACCATGCGGCAATCTGAAGCGGTTCCTTTTTGTACATATCGGTGTACACCGTCGAATCGGGCATAATTTGCGGTGCGTACAACAATCCTGAGGCTTGTGTATTACGATATAAATTTAAAATCGTGTGGTACTGATTGTCGTATTGAAACTGATCGAATTCAAAGCCGGTCTCGATATTGTGGTTGTGTGTGACCTGCCAGGTCAAATCCAACCGGGCCAGCAGTTTCTCACTTGTGACGAGCGAATGGCCCTTGTCCTGGCCACCGGTCACGAATCCGGTGTACTGTTCATTGGCTGAGTAGCGATCGTGAACATAGCGGGAATCCAGCGGATTTTCGAAAACATAACCGCCGTAATCATTATTTGAGTAGGATAATTTCAGCTCGTAAAATGCCCTTTGGCTGAGAATGTGGTTGAGCTGATAGGTGTACATTTGATTGATGCTGTGATTGGCGGACCTGCCGTCGGGTTTGTATTTTCGGCTGTGGCTGTAGCCCTGGGATTCGCCTTTGTTCAGCAGGTACATCAAGGACATTTTGATGTTTTTCATTTTGTATGTCAGTTTGCTGTTGATATTCAATCCTTCGTACCAGTCCATGGGGACATATTCACCGTCTCCGGTGTGTTGATTGAAAAAATATTCTCCGGTCACCGGGTCGTGCAGCGTGCTGTCCTGCCACATGCCGTAATTGGGTTCATCGGTGATGTTAAATCGGCGAATACCGTTCAGGTAGCCGTCATTGTTTTCATAACGGCCGCTGACGAAAAATGTGAGACGGTTTTTCAAAATAGGACCGTCCAGCATAAATTTATAGTCCTGATTGCGCGCCACCTGTTCCGGTTTCAGACCGATAAAAATATCCGTGTGGGGTGTGAGGTAATTGGCCAGGTAACCTTCGACTTTTCCATGGATATCGTTTCCACCTTCCTTTGTGACCACATTGACCACACCGCTCATGGCCTCTCCGTATTTGGCGCTGAATGTTCCGGTAATGACCTCGACTTCCTGAATAGCGTCGGGATCCACGCTGACCATCTGACCGCGGTTCAGACCGTTATATGTTGAGACGCCGTCGATCATATAAGCCGTCTCATTGCTGCGTCCGCCGCGAAAGTGTCCCTGAACCACACCGGGCTGCATGGATACAATCCTTCCGGTATTTTCAATAGGAAGTAATGCGATATCTTCGGCGGAAACGTTTCGAATGGAACTTGTCTGGTCTTTTCTAACAGCAACCCTGTCGGCGGTCACAACGATCTCTTCTCCAAGATCGAGAGTCGTCTCTTCCATTTTGATGTCCAGGGTTCTTGTCCGGTTTATATTCACCTGAACGTTCTCAAGTTTCATCGTTTTGTAACCGATCAGCATAAACCTGAGATTATAGGTTCCCGGGGGAATGTTGAGGATAAAAAATTTGCCGTCTATATCGCTGGCAGCCCCTAAATAGGTGCCTTCAATGACAACATTGACGCCTACCAAACCTTCACCGGTGCTTTTGTCCGATATGCTACCGGCTATTTTCCCGGTCGTTTGGGCCCAAAGGGCGCTACTCAGCGCCATTAAGAAGAGAATTGCTGCAATTCTTCTCATGTTCCATCCCTTTCGTTTAATTTAAAAAATATTTTGATACATGCTCATTTGCTCGGTGGGTGTCCCTCAGAATTAAAAGTTACCTACATGCTCTCTTTCGTTTATTTGATTTTATTTTTAGTCTGTTTATGCTGTAAAATGTTTTGACGAGATGGGAAAAATTCAATGATGGAAAAAGATAATTTTTTTGTAATGTCATAATGTCTACGTTCTAAAATCCAAGGCAATACATGTGAGAATGCTTTTTTACCACCAGATATTAAGTGACAAGTCAGCATAATAATACACATATTTCATTTACAAGTCAAGGATAAATTCTATTCTCCGCCTTTTAATGCCGCACGTTCAAAAATTAACATCATACCCGGAGATTTGGAGGTAAAAAAATCAGGGTATCCCCCAAAATTCCACGATGTAATATATGTAATATACTGATTTATAATAATTTAATTGCCGGAATAATTGTGAAATAAATAATTTAAGGATTTATATGCAGTTTTGTTTTTGTCCTTTTTTTATTCTTCTTTGATTCCGAATGATTCATCGCGCAGAGCCGCCGGGACGCAGAGGATACACTGAAGATAGATAAAAGCTTAAGTCAAAAGTTCTATTAAATTTTCATTTTTTAAATAATTCTTTAAAAAACAGGATAATAGATACCTGTGCTTTAA
>JAFGEC010000122.1 GCA_016931775.1 Candidatus Zhuqueibacterota bacterium
CTATAGCATCGATCATATTTTCAGCGGCAAGAATACTTTTATAGTTTTCTTTAAGAATTTTATTGCTGGCGTTTCCCAGTTTATACAAGCTGTTAAATGACCAGATTATCACGAGCAAAAGCAATAAAATTATTAGACTATATCCGATCAGTATTTTTTTTCTTATCGTAAACTGCATTTTTATACCAACACTGTTGCTATTAATCCCATATTTTATTTCGTTTCAATTTAACAAGTTATATAGAAAGATCAAATGTTTTTTTAATGGTTTGATTGCCGGAATTAATAGCCTGCATATGATTCTATAGTTTATCTGGTAAACATTAATATGCCGTATTTCAAAATTTTATTAAAAAATGTCATAAAAATAAAGAATTTTTAGTATCTAGATTGGGATTTTTATGTCTTTGTAATGTTTTCCTAACTATCCGGGAAATAATGCTGCTTTTGGGGTCGTACCAAAATGGATGATAGATTTTTAAATGCATATTATTTATGGCCACACAAATACCACATTTCAGGCCTTAGAGGCTGGTTTTTCCCTTTAAAAAAAGTGTTCTGAGCGCCGTACAAAATTCATTTTTAACCAGTCCCCTTTTATTGTGATTCTTTACTTTCGGCATTGTGGTTTTTCCAAAGAATCCTCAGCCTTTGTTGGGTTATTTAAAGAACAATGACTGAACCGAAGCCTGCAACTTTATATATCGAAAATGCAAATATGCCGTCGTTAGTGGTTTACCAAAGTTTTTTCCGACCTATCCGCCCATTTTGGATCATTTGTAAACAAGTCTAATAATATGCATGAATCAACAATTATGCCATTCATTTGATTTCTCTTGTCAGGTTCATTATCTCATCGGTCGTCATTTTTACACTTGCAATACCGCGGAATCTGTTAAGCTTTTTTGTGGTTTTGTGTGTGGTGCGGTTTTAACGAGTTTTTTTGCATTTTTACTTGATTTTTGTTACTTGAAAAACTACATTTTCACATAGACGACTGGAAAAAATGAATCCGGAAGCAGAAAGGGAACTCCGGTTCGTACCGTCGAATAAAAATTAAAATTCCTGTCTGTCGTTCATATTGCCAAAATCGAGAGAAAAAAGTGAGAAAATTCGTCTTTGTACTGTTGTTTATAAGCCAGGTTTTTGGAGCAGATTTTTCCAAACTGGACCCGCAGCTCGGATTGTTGATGAAATATCCGTTAAGGGAAAAATATCTGATACCTGACAAACAGCTTTATAAAAAAGCCGGTGAAACAGAGATCGATGTCATTGTCACCTTCAACGGCGATATACAAAAACTGCGTGCCCGCGGCTTCCGTGTGTACTGTACAATCGGTGATATCGCTGTTCTTTCCGTTCCGGTAAAAAGGCTGGGTCTGTTGTCAGAACTTCCGAATGTAAACTTTATCGAAGCGGCAAAAACATCTGTACCACAACTGAACTTTAGTGTTCCATTGACCGGTGCAAACAAGGTACGTGAACAACTTGGTTATAAAGGTGCCGGGGTTATTATCGGAGTTATCGATACCGGTATAGATTGGAAACACAGGGATTTTATTGATGCCAAAGGTTTTACCAGGATCAAATTTTTGCTTGATCTGAGCAAATTGGGACCGTATATGGGTGGCATTCTATATACCGAGGACGATATCAACAGCTCGTTATCGGGACAGTCTATCGTCACACAATATGATTACTCCGGTCACGGAACTCATGTGGCAGGCATCGCTGCCGGGGATGACAGCGACGGACCTGGTTACGGCGAATATGCCGGAATGGCTCCGGAGGCTGATCTGATTATTGTCAAAGCCACGACCAATCTCGGTAGCAGTGAGTTTTTAAACACTAAAATAATAACAGCCATGGCGTTTATCGATAGTGTCGCTGCAACGTTAGGCAAACCATATGTCATCAATTTGAGCCTTGGCGGCTACGGTGGCGCACATGATGGGACGTCGCCGGTTGAACGGGTTATCGATGAATTGACCGGACCGGATGTACCCGGCAAAGCCGTCGTCACGGCAGCCGGCAACGATGGCGAGGCAAATTATCACGCCCAGGCCCTGTCCGGCGACAGGCAGGTCAAATTTCAAATCCATCCTTATTTAGCCGGTTATTCGGGAGAAGACGCTCTTGTTGTATTCGATATCTGGTACGGTGGACAAAGTAACATAGATGCGACGATTATTTCTCCATCCGGGCAACGGTATGGACCGGTTGTGCTCGGTCAGATGTATCACGAAAATTCCAGTGACGGAACCATCTTTGTTTGGAATGGTTGTTACTTGGATTCGGCAGAAAATTTGGTTACCGGTCAAAATATCTATAACGGTGATTATGAACTGTACATTGAGTTGAGGAACGAAAATACCCTTTTACCACCCAGGGTGGGGGAATGGACCATAAAATTTACCGGAACGGCGGACACCATTGATGTCTATCTTGCGTCGACGACTCTTCCGGTCACCTTTACACAGGGAATGGTCGATTACGGAAAAATCACCATACCAGCGACAGCGAGAAATTGTATTGCTGTTGGATCGTATATTAGTAAATTAGAATGGATTGATCTCCTCGGCAATCCTCTCACCATGAATATCGACGGAACACTCAAAATAGGCGACATCTCAACTTTTTCCAGCCCCGGACCGACAAGAGACGGCCGGATAAAACCGGAATTGACCGCACCCGGACAAATGATCGCCAGCAGTTATTCTGAAAAGTCCGGTCCTTTTGTCCGTGAGAGTATATTTTACAGTCCATTTAGCGGATATCGCAACGGCCTGATCAGAGAAGGCGGGCGGCAAGGACTATCACAGGGAACGAGTATGGCCGCACCACATGTGGCAGGCGCTATTGTGTTATTGCTGCAGAAATTTCCTCAAGCGACTGCAACCGAGCTGCGTCAACTCCTCGTAACCAGCGCAACGGCCGATCAGTTCGTTGGCAGTATCCCCAATTTTCACTGGGGATGGGGAAAACTGAATGTTTTATCGGCAATACAAATGGCGCCGGGTGAAGATCCTCCCGGTAAATTTAAATTGTTGAATATTTATCCGAATCCGTTCGGGCAGCGCTCTGCCATCGAGTTTGAACTGCCGTTGTTAAAGCATGCAGAAAAAACAAAAATTTTCGTCTATAACATTTTGGGACAAAGAGTGCGGACCTTGATGGAAAAAAATATACCGGCCGGAGAATATAAAATTTATTGGGATGGATGCGATGATCTCGGGAACGTGCTGGCGAGTGGTATCTATATCATTCGCTTTGAATCCGGTGAAATTAAACAAACACAAAAAGTGACATTTTGGCCTCCGTCGAGATAAATGCCGAATTCTTTTGCCCAGGGAATACCGGCGACTTGAAAAAGCGAATGAGTGGATTCGTCCATATGTACGCACGTACTATATGAAACGATGATGCTATTACTGCAAGACGGCATTCCGGGGCTATGCTCCGCTTCTTTTTTTTGAAAATAGAATATTATAATGCAGAGCTATTCAACAAATGAAACAAGGTTTATATCGGCACGGCTTGAAGGCACGTGCCACACGATTCTTGAATGGGAATATGTCACACATCAGGGCTATCCGATAGCAAAAGTATATTCATTTCTCAAACTTTATGATCACCTGAGTTCCATGGATTCGTTTTATCCGAATCGAACCTTCAAGCTGTTTGACAAGCATGTTCACAAGCTGCATGCCGAATTCTTTCGCATTTTCGAATGTAACCGTTTCAGGGAGGCCGATACCGTCATCCTCGATTTTGAGGGTAATAATGTTTTGATGTTCCGAAGCCGAGACAGTGATCGTTCCGCTGTCCCTTCCTGTGAATGCATACTTTATGGAATTGGTGATCAGCTCGTTGAAAATGATTCCGAGGATTGAGCATTTTTTGATGTCAAGCTGAATATTCTCGATATGGATGTTGGTTTTTACAGATGAACTGAAAGGAAAAATACTGACGATTTCCCGGACTAAAGGAGTCAAGAACTTTTTTAACGACATCGAAGTGAAATTATCCGAACGGTAGAGTTTGTCATAAAGCTGCATCATGCTCATCAGTCTGTTTCGTGCGGCCAGCAGTATATTTGACGCGCCCGATTTCTGTCTGATGTCCGCCTGCAGAGAGAGCATGCCCATCACAGTGCTCATGTTGTTTTTGATGCGATGATGAACTTCTTTAAGCAGCATTTCCTTCTCGGCGAGGAGTCTGCCTCTTTCATCCTCAGCCTGCTTTCTTTCGATAATCCGGCCCAATCTTTCCGCAATGGCATTGATCAGATGCCGTTCCTCTTTGTAAAAAGGACCCTCATCGATTTCGGGTTTTTTATCCTTGTAATAAACTTCTACGACTCCGCTTCCTTCTCCCGATACAATTATTTCCTGAGCTTGCCGCCATTCGGTTTCAATAAACTGATCGTTTTTGTATTCCTGTTGTCGGAAAATTATTCTGGCACAGGCGATTTCGGGATATTGCCAGGCGGAAGGAATAAGGTCAACGGTCGCCTGGAACATTTCTTCCAGTGCGATATCTATTGTTTCAACGATTTTTGACATATTGTACAGGCAGTTTAATTCCTTGACACGCTTATTGAGTTCATGAGCTGTTTTTTTCAGTGTATCTTTTGTCCTGGTGATCTCTGTTAAATCGACTGTTTGAACGATAACATTCGTAACTTTGCCATGATTATCCAGTATCGGAGTGAATATGGATCTGATTATTTTGTGGGTAGCTCTTGCCACACGGACATGATCAACGGCTGCAAAGTTGTAATCCATTTCAATTTCAGCGACTTTTCCTTTTTCAAAAACATCTTTAATAACCGGCATATAGCCCTTTTTTTCAATCTCAACATCCTTGAACAAATTGTACCTTCCGATGACCTCCTCCTCAGTCGCTCCAAAGAACTTTAGACAGGCAGGATTTGTTCTGATTGCCGTTCCTTTTTCATCAGAAATCCATAAACTTATCGCAGAGTTTTCAATAATTTTATCAAGAAACAGAGTCCTTTCTTTTTTTTTGTCCTCCGCCTGTTTTTTGTTTGTTATGTTTTTTATAAATGTCACAAATATATCTCTCTCGGGAAGATAAGTGGTGTTCACTTTGACATGAATAATGTTGCCGTCTTTTCGCTTGTGTTCGCTTTCAAAACAGTCCGAACCGATTTGTATAACCTTTTTAATGTGGTGTGCTGTTTCATTGTATGTTTCTTTTGACTCCAATTGGAAAATGCTCATTTTTAGCAATTCATCCCTGCCGTAACCACTCATCCCGGCATAGACCTTGTTGACATCTAAAAGTTTGCCTTTTTTACTGACAAGCCAGAAGCCGTCCTTTGAGGTTTGAATGATGTTTCGGTATAAATTTACGGTTTCTTTTTGATTTGTAGTTTTTTGAAAGGTTGTCTTTATCATATCTTGGGACCCGACAGCGTTCCATTTTTAAGAGATAATTATCCCTTTAACCGGTTACTCGGTGCGGCAAGGTTATTTTTATCAAGCGTGGAAACCGGACCGATAACAAAACTTGGCATCATTTTATTCGATGTTCGATCACGCATAAATGATCTCACATTGAAAATGTAAACAATTTCTCATTATCGGTGATATCGTTCTTGTATACGCATCTGTAATTTTGGGCGGCGGCCGCAGGATATAAAAATATACAAAAAAAATAAATAATATGGTATAAAAAATTTCGATTAAATGGCTTTTAAAAGATAAATCAAATATAGAGGGATTTATTTTAGGTTTTTATAAACGCCCTGGGATTATGCCTCATCATTCGCCTCCCATCAAATCAGGCGCAGAAGAGCCGGGAAAGGTCAAGTCCAGGTTGAAAGGACGTTCCCGTGCAAAATCAGGCAGGTAGTGCTCCTGACTCTCAAGTTCTTGAATAAAGACGTTTTCGAGACCAACGTCAATTGCATAATCCATGACCTCGTCATATTCGTCTTTCGTCAGTGTCCGGTTTAGCCCGGGATAATTACCGGCCTTGTATTGAGGAGAATATTGGGCCATGATACTGACATAAGTATCCGGAGATAAATCTGCCAGAAAGTGGAGACAGCTTTTGCTGTTACCCAAGTAGCCGGGCAAAACCAGATGCCGGACCAGCAATCCCCGTACCGCATTGCCTTCATCATCCATTTCCAGATGGCCGACCTGATCCAGCATCTCCCTGAGAACCACAGGGGCGATATCCGCATAATCGTCCACCGCAGAAAACTGTTTTCCCAGTCCATTTCCCAGATATTTAAGGTCCGGGAGGTAGATGTCTACCAGTCCCCGGATCTGCCGCAGCGCATCCACTGAATCATATCCGTTGGAATTGTACACAACAGGCACAACGAGTCCCATTCTCTTCGCCACCCTAATAGCATCAGCCATCTGATAAATCGTATGAGAAGGCGACACAAAGTTGATATTATGGGCGCCTACATCCTGAAGGCGCAGCATTTCAGACGCAAGCTCATCTATAGTCAGAGTTCGGGTGTGACTCTGCTGAAACTCCTGACTAATCTGGTAATTCTGGCAAAACACACAGCAAAGATTGCATCCGGCGAAAAAAATGGTTCCTGAGCCTTTTGTTCCTGAAATGGGGGGTTCTTCTCCAAAATGTAGACCCGCATGAGAAATCTGAATGCCGGCATGGATCCTGCAAAATCCAACTTTTCCCTCAAGCCGGTTCACGCGACATTTGCGAGGGCAACATTCACATCTTGTCAGTCGGTCTGATAATCGCTCACTCATATCGTTGTATCACCGTTTGTGCAATTGAACCTGGATTTTTGAATGGAGGTTGAGCAAATTAGTTATACTCCATAGTCGGGCTTTCCAACGTTTAGCTAACGTGCCAGTGATGGTAAAGTTCATAGCCATTATCGCAGAAATGTGTGTGAATAAATTTTATTAAAGCGCAACCTGCAATTGGTCAAGTTAAGGTGTTTGTGTACGCCCGACATGATCATGAACTTATAAGGTGAAAGTCCTCTGGAACGGGATCACTGTTATTTACATAATACATCAATTTCTAGCAAAAGGCAAGTGCAAAGTTGTGTAAAATCTCAGTTACGGGTGGGACAGAACAGGTGCGACGCACCTTCTTTTGCTAAGTCTATGTAATTTAATTATTTATAAAAA
>JAFGEC010000123.1 GCA_016931775.1 Candidatus Zhuqueibacterota bacterium
AATAATTTCAATAGATTGGTAAATAAGTACAGGTTTTCTCTAAGCGCCTGTTTTGTCCCAAGTTGTCAATAATTGTTCATAGTTGTACGCACCATCATATGTCAAATATATGTCAAATGAATGAACGAGTACGACGAAATATGTTCATATTGATCGACCACCTTTTTTTATTTTATATGGATTATTTTTGTTAGAGCCGATACGAATGAGTGTCGGAACCGCACCCTACAACCGTATTGCAAAGAAAATAATCAGGTAAAATTGGAAATCTTCGACTTTGAAACTGACAAAAGGAATTGATGTGCTATTTCATTGGAGCATATTAGAGAAATTATTATTAATGCTTGCTTTTGTGCCGTATTTTCAATAATATTTTCAATACATACAGGTCAGGTATTTTTCGGATTTATTTGAATGAAATATAATTTTCAAGAAGCAATTTTCAGCTTTGTATTACATATTAAAGAGAATCAAAATGAAAAGAGAAAAATTAATTGGGCAGATAAAGCAGGCCATAAATGAAATAGAGCCCGATGCTGAAATAATTCTATATGGCTCTCGTTCACGGGGCGATGCTGATAAGGACTCGGATTGGGATTTGCTGATCCTGATCAGTGGCCCTTCAGATGAAAAACGAACGGACCGATTACGGCATAGACTATATGAAATAGAATGGGAAACCGGACAGGTCTTGTCATCTATAGTCCGGAGCCGGAAAGATTGGGATAGCGAACAATATCAAACGTTGCCGTTTCATCACCGAGTTGAGAAGGAAGGTATTCGATTGTGACGGAATATAATAAGGATTTAGTTTTATATCGGTTAAACCGAACCAATGAAACTATTCAAGATGCAATAATTCTTGCTAATGCAAAACGTTGGAACGCCTGCGTAAACCGGCTATACTATGCCTGTTTCTATGCAGTTTCTGCTCTCCTTGTTATTCAAGGTCTTTCATCATCAAGGCATTCAGGGGTGCGCAGTCTATTTAATATCAATTATGTACGAACCGGCAAAGTGCCAAAAGAGTTGGCTCGTATATATAATGATCTTTTCGAAAGACGACAGGAAGGGGACTATATAGATTTTGTTAGTTTTCAAGATCACCAAGCTTTACCATGGATTACCAAAGCAGAACATCTTGTAATGTTTATCACGAACCTGATAAATGAACAAATGCAACTGTAAGCCCCAGTGCTATTATATCTATAAAAATTCAGATCAAAAAGTAGAATAAATATCAAATGCGATGAATCTGGCTGGCATTGCGAATCTTAAAAATTGAATCAAATCATTGATTTTAAACAGTGCCGGGGGCGGGAATCGAACCCGCATGGAGCAAGCTCCGCTGGATTTTGAGTCCAGTGCGTCTACCAATTTCACCACCCCGGCAAAATTTTAAGAGTCAAATATACTTATAACGAGTGTGAATGTCAAGAAAAAATTGTTCGTTGTAATAAAAGCTCAGTTCCGTGTAGGACCATGATTGACATTTATGAGCCGGCTTGATGGCAGCTGTAATTTAATAACCACGAAGATACTATGTTAATCATGATCTATACCCTCAAAGTTTTATGCGCTACAAAGTTTTCGTAAAACGCAGAGATCGCAAAGCACGCAGTGGCTTCGCAGAGTAGAATTCAAACTGTGGAATTATTAATATTATGACGACCTTAAATATTGACCACGATATCTTCGATTACTGCATGATACTGATTTTACTGTTAATATTGAGCCTGAAAAATTTCTGGATACTGCAAATTTACTAAAATCGCTTTAATAATATCAAGAGAACAAACTCGGAAAGTTTTTCTCTGCGTACCTTTGCGACCTTGGCGGTCTCTGCGTTGATTAAAATGAATCAAAGAATGAAATACCCATTAAATATTTAAGTGTTGAATAAAACGTCCTTAAATAGGATACGCGCAGTGAAAGCACAGAAATTTTAGCCGGGTAATTTGGATTAATACATCGGCTATTCCTAATTTTTCTAAAATGCGCTTATTCCACGGTCTATTTTTAATAGTAAGCATACAATATAAATTCAACTGGAATTTTGTTTTAAAATATATTATCTTGTGTTCGTTGCCCTCGTGTGTGGGCATAACAGTCGAAGCCAAAACTTGAATACACTCAGCACTTTTACCCATGGGATGACTTATTCTTTTTTAAATGATTCAATAATTGGAAAAAACTTTATATAATCGCCAATAATACGATTTTGGGGAGTGGTTCATGAAACGTCTATTATTAGGTCTCGTTCTAATTTTTTTTACATCCGGTATCCTGCTCTTGTCTGATTTGCAGCATCGTCACTCCCGTTCAAAAAGCATACATGACATTGCCGTTTTGCAGTTTAATTCCCGCCGGGTGATGGATGAAACGGTCGAAGGAATGATTCAGGGTTTAAAGGAAAAAGGATTTATTCACGATAATAATATTTCTCTTGCCTTTTTTAACGCGGAAGGCGACCTGCCGACGGCAACAGCAATCGCGAAAGAAATAACCAGCGATAAATATAAAATGGTGCTCACCGCCAGCACACCCTGTATGCAGGCAGTCGCCAATGCCAATCAAAACGGGAATACCATTCACGTCTTTTGCGCTGTCACCGACCCGTTTAGCGCCGGCGTGGGATTGCGGCGGGAGGCGCCTCTCGATCACCCGCCGCATCTCGTAGGGGTAGGAACATTTCAACCTGTTGTCGAAACATTCGAGCTCGCAAAAAAAGTATTCCCGGCTTTACAGTCAGTGGGTGTGGTTTGGAATCCGTCTGAAGCGTGCTCGGAGGCGTGTACAAAATTAGCACGGCAAATCAGCGAAAAATTAGATATCAAGCTGGTGGAAGCCAATATTGATAATTCGGTGGCCGTCAAAGAAGCGGCAAGCTCACTGGCACAAAAAAATATTCAGGCTTTTTATGTCGGCGGAGACAACACCGTAGATATTGCCATTTCCGTGCTGATCGATGTGGCCGATAAAGCCGGTATTCCGGTTTTTACAAACGATCCGAAAAACGTGCAGGAGGGAGCACTGTTTTGTCTGGGAGCGAATTATCGCAATGTCGGTATAATTGCCGGCCAAATGGCTGGAGATATCCTGAGCGGCCAAGATCCTGCAACGATCCCGATTGAAAACAGGGTTCCCCAAAAACTATACATCAACAAAAAAAGTCTGTCACACCTTGAACAAGACTGGGAATTTCCTCCGGATATTTTGGAGCGGGCGGATGGTGTTGTTGACGAGCAGGGAAGTTTTACCGAAAAAAATCAAACGATTCCCATATCCCCGGTAGAACAAAAAACCGCTGGTGAAGCAAGCAGCCGTCAGAAGTTGCCGTCAGACGGGAAAAATGAACCCTTTTCGGTACACGTTATAAAGTTTTTGGAATCCCCGGCCTG
>JAFGEC010000704.1 GCA_016931775.1 Candidatus Zhuqueibacterota bacterium
AAAAAATCGATGCGGGAAAACTCCAGGACCGGTATTTTTTCAGCATGGCCGGTGTCGGATTTGATGCCGTGGTGGGGAAAGTTTTTAATGATTTGAAAATTATACGCGGTCCGGTTCCTTATATTTTTATCGGATTCCTGGAATTTATATTTTACCGGCCTGAAAAATTTGCAATTCTGTTTAACAACCATACAATTGATGTTAAAGCACTCATGATTACTGTCGCGAACGCCAAGGGCTGGGGTGGCGGTATCGTGTTGTCGCCTTTTGCAGAGCCGGATGACGGGTTTTTTGATTTGTGTATTATTCATCCGATCAGATTCTGGAGAGCCCTGCTGTATATTCATCGGCTCTTGATCGGGAAACTTTATACAATACGGCAGTTTGAACGCTATAAAGTGAATTCCTTTCGTATTTTTCGCAACAAAGCCGGCCTTTTTCATGTCGACGGCGAAACTTTTTCGGGAGGCCGTATTCTGGATTTTTCGCTTGAGCCCCATGCGCTTAGTTTAATTGTTCCATTATCGTAAAACAGATGCAACTTTTTTTATCCTCAAACAGTCTAATAATAAAAACGGAGTTACCAAGTGCAATTAATTAAAAAAGTGGCGGTTGGTTTTCTTGTCCTGGCGCTCTCCTTTGGGATATTTTATATATTTCAAAAGGATCGAAAGATACAAAAAAACATGCTCAGGACGACGTTATCTCTGTTTGGTGATGAACTGCTTGCGATGGTCCCCGACGGGGCGTCAAAAGCAAAACTGCAACAACGGTACAAGGAGTTTATGAGAGAGGCGGATAACAATCAGGTCTCGCCCGCAGAAATCGAACATGTCGCAGCCAAAATTTTAAATCTGACCGGCAAAAACACGGAAATCGATCCACAGGAGGCTCTTGCCGTTTTGGAATATGATCCGGTCATGCCTGAACCAAAGAAAAGCCTGCTCGAATCCGAGTATACCTTCGCCGATGAACCGATTTCAGCCCGGCCTGTCCTTGACCATGGGGAACGGGAGCGGTTAGCTGAACGTCTGCGCGAGATGCATGAATTAAAACTTGAATTGAATATGATTCTCAGTGATAGTGGTCATTTTTACATTTCTCCCAATTTGCAGTTTACCGCGGATAGCGGTCTACGTGTTTCCGTTTCGCCGCGTCTTAAGGCTATGCTTGTCTCCTGTGAAAATCCGGAACTCAAGGAGAGGATTCTACGGCTGGAACAAGAAAAGGTCCTGCAATGGAAACAAACGGCCCATGAGATTGAACAAGCTCAATTCCACCTCGAGAGCGTGCTGAATCAGATTCCCGGGTTGCAAAATCTCCAGATTCCGGCAATATCAAACACTGTTGTGAAATTTTTTAAAACCGTCAATGTCGACACATTGGCGAACCTTCCGCCCGATTCTGTTGAAAATTATATTAAAATCCGTCTGTCAAAAGTCGAGGATAAGCCGTTTTAATTTATAAAGGCAGTGCCAAAACAACAGTTGTTTTGGCCTGGTGAACCACTTTTCGGGACCTGTCCATCGCCTGTAACAGCACGATATAAATCCCCATTTTGCATCGTTGCCCTTGATCGTTGCGTCCATCCCAAAAAACCGTCCGCTGTGATCCGGACGGATGGTTGTTTTGTAAAAAACGAACCAGCCGGCCCAAAATATCGTAAATTTTAATGTTCACATTTACGGTCAAAGCCGGACAACGGTATAAAACAGCCGTCACGTCATCCACCCCGTCTCCATCAGGCGAAAAAGGATCCGGTGAAACCGAAATCCGGATATCAGACGGCACTATACGGGTGTATACACTGTTTTCCCTGCCCGCCGTGTGCCCGTCTTTATTGACACACGTCGTCCAGTTCGACCTTTCGTTGGTATCCGTGTCGGGGGAAATCCGTTCCAGTGAATAGCCCGTCAGGCCGCCCATGGAATTTTCATAAAACAATCGGTCGATAACGGTGCCGGTGCCGTCCCGCAGCCAAAGTGTATCGGCGTTATTGCTCAGGGAAGGGGATTTAACCGGAATTTTCAGCGCAGAGTCAGAAAGATAAACGGTATCCAATCCGATTACTCCGTACTGTCCGGGATTCAGCACACGGCTAAAATCCGACAAAAAAACGGCCTTATTTGTATCAGCATCAGCGACGGACCAGCCACGCAATTCAACCGGTTCGTCACTCCTGTTAAAAATTTCTATCCACTCCCCTTTTCCGGATGCCGGACTGTACATTATTTCGTTAAGAACCACGACGCCCCCGGTATACCCGGAGGTCACTAAGATTTTCAGGGAATCGTTGTACGAAACCTGGTCCATTTGCTGCTGCGCCACGACACAGATTTCAAAAACACCCGCCGGAATCGACAGCCATGTGGCGGAAATCCGGCAGCTGTCACGGGGCTCGAGCTGATGTATATTCGGGGACGTACAAATCCAGGTAAATTCGGTTTCCGCCACAGGCCGGGCGAAAAACCGTACGCGTGTATCACTTAAAGTACGCCGTCCGCTGTTAACAACAGTCACATAAAAAGTCATATCCTGGCCGGTTTGGGGTTTTTTGGGGGAAAAAGACAATGATTGGGCTACCAGTGCGGCATCGAACTGTTTTGGACTGATAGAGTTCAGCAAACCCGGTGTGCCGCCGCCGTCAGCGCGGCAGGTTCCCCAATTACCGGTCTTGTCGGTATCATCCTCGAACCGGTACCGTTCCAGTGAAATATTCCGGCCGCCGCCCATATCTTGGCTGTATGACAGGCTGTCGATAACGTGACCGGTGAAATCAAGCAAAACGATATCATCTCCTGTGTTATTTAGGTCAGGTAGTTCCTCAAGCACCAGATTGATATGCGGATCCTGAACGTCCAGAGGCTGCCGGCTGATCACCGCATACCCACCGGCGTCGACGAGAAAGGATTCGGACGTCAATGTAGCCGTTTTGGTCCGGTCCCTGATGTGCCAGTCTTTCAGATCGACAGTCACCTGCTGTGGATTGTACAATTCGATATATTCCATGTTTTTATTATCCGTATCGTACATCAACTCGTTCAACACGATACAGGCGTTTGGAAACGGCAGGGTTATAGAAAAACCGAAGCTATTGTTGAAACGGTAAGGAGCGGGAAGGGTTTTCAATTTGAGAAAAAAATCATGTCTTGCCGGTTTCAGGTCATTGAGGGGGACAAGCGTGTGCACCGAGTCACCCGGCTGTATGGGCCGGGAGAAGGTGTCTGAAAAAGCTGCCAGCGTATCCTGTCCGTCAATTCTGTATAGCAATAAATCAAAATTTTCTGATGGTAAATTGCCCCAGTTGTATATTTTTATATCCAGCTGAACATCCCAAAAAAGCGCCGGTTCCGGCAGGGTATAATTTATGGATCGCGGCAGCAGTGCGAGATCGGAGAAATTTTGCCCTGCTGCGTTTTTTTCTCCCGGTGTGGCACCCATAGGATGGGGACAGGGGACAAAATCCTCCGTCGTATTCTGCCGTCTTTCCCACGAGCCGCTGCACAGCAAGGAAGGCATTTGCGGCACATCACATGAATCCATCGTAAAGCCGTTTTCGTTGCGTAAATAAACGGAACCACCGGATAAATCAGGGAAGGAGGATAATCTCAGAGTTTTAATTCCCGGATATTTTGAGTGCATGTCCGTTTCATTTTCACATAAAAGCACATATTCGCCGGCATCAAACCGATAATTTTCAGGGGATAGTTTTTTGTATTTTTCACCGGATTGATAATAAAACCGCCAATTTTTCAGATCAACTGAGACCGGTCCGGCGTTGTACAGTTCAAACCACCGGGAAAAACCGTCGGGAAAACAGGCAAATATTTCGTTGAGCACAACATCGCCAAAGCGGGGTAAAACGGTGACCGGAATTCGTACGGTGTTGTTATCTTTTTGCATGTCATTCTTTTCTTCCAGATATACGGACATAAAATGATCGCCTGCGGGGAGGTTTATCAGGTTTTTGTAAAAAATAAAGGAATCCGGCCAGGTAAACCGGCCGGTTTCGATCAATGTATCCGCCAAAATGGTAACCGATCCCACCGGCGGCAGGCTGTCGGTCATCACAAACCGGAAATATTCCAGCGGTTCGGTTCCTAAATTATAAATCACCACCGTAAAAACAAGCGTGTCGCCCCGGTGTGGTGTGTGAGGTGTAAATCTCACGCCCGAAGGTTGGAGCGCCAGATCAAAATCCAGCGGCCTGTTGGAATTTTCAAATCCCGGTGTGCCGCCTTGGATGCGGGAATCGTCCCAGTTAAAATCAAAATCCCCGCGCAACAGCGCCTTTTTTTCTTCGGAATACCCGTCATTGTTGGGAACGCTGTACTCCCATGCCGAGATTTGGACGGTATCCGGTGTAAACAGTCCGACCGGTTCCGAACTGGAATTGGACAGTCCGTACGCACCAAACGCGGACTGGTCGATGGAGAGGCGCCGTGTCTTTTCGGGGATGTATGGTTCATAAATTTGACTCTCCGTATAGCCGGGGAGCAGAACCACGGCATACTGTCCCGGCGCCAGCAAGGTGCTGCCCTCCTGCCAGGATGTAAGAGCGCAGTATTTCGATCCGTCGCTCAGCAGCCAACCCGCCATATCCACTGTGTCGCCAATTGTAATATTCACCAGTTCGATATATTCATCGGTTCGCTCGTTGCCGGCGGGATTAAACATAATTTCGTTCAGCACCACCTGTGCGGCCAGAATGCCGGGATATAATATAAAAAGCAGCCATATTTTCATTAACTTTACCCTTTTATTTAGATATGACATGAAAAGAGGGAAACGTTACAGAAAAAATTTTACTTTGCATTAAATTTGGAATCTTTACAATACAAAGTACTCGTAACGGGAAAGACAAAATTTAGCTTCGAGGGAAATGAGGCGACATTGTAAAAAAAGAGAATATAAAGATTATTTATAAAATATTTTAGATGCCATGAAAAAAGCGTGACAGTTCATCGGAAATCGCACCTTCGAACAATTCGCTAATGATTATAAGACTATTTTTGCTGATCTTTCGTTATTGCCCATGGCTTGGGAACGCGTTCGGGGATGCTATGGCATCCCCTTTGCGAACAGTAATTGTGTTTTTTATTAATATACAATTGCAGCAAGTTCAAAATCCTCACCCTCTGAGTATTTTTACATTTATTACTTTTTGAGAATCAATTTTCTCGTTTGAAATTTTTCTCCGGCCCGGATTGTAGCCAGATACATGCCACTCGGTAAACCGTTTGCATGCCAGATGACGTGATGTTCGCCGGCTATACAATTTTTCTCAATCAACGTTTCGATCTCCTGCCCTCTTATATTGTAAATTTTCATGCTTACAAACTCTGGCTGTGCTAAATTAAACAGTATCGTCGTGGATGGATTAAACGGATTGGGGTAATTGCTTATAATCTGAGACGTATCACAAGTTAACGTAGAGTCCATATATGAAAACTGTGGTTTTGGATTTATGTTCGGACGGAATCTTTGTTTTACTTCCATCTGAACGGGTATTTCCGTAACGCGATTTTGAGGATCGTTGGTTTGGATAATTATTTTTACATTGTATGTATTCGGCAATAAATTTTTGGCATCAAATGTAATCGTAACATCCTGTTTTTCTCCCGGTTCGACGACGCCACGTGCCGGTTCAACGGATCCCCATCTGACCGGTTTTGGAGATTGACCGTTTGAACAATCTGCTGAAACGGCTGTGATCTTGTAAATCAAGTTTCCATCGCCCGAATTCCCGATGGATAAAACCTGCGTGCTTGATTCGCCTCTGTGCAATATTTTATCCAGTATATCTGCAAGGGATAAATTTAACACCGGAACCGCATACATTTTCGTGACCCGGACTTCGTCCAGATACAGACCGCCCTCAAAGTAATCATCCATATTTCCCCATATCCCGATATAGATCTCTTTTACCGTATAATTGGCAACTGTGGCGATCATATCCGCCCAATCGTAAGTAAACGAAATCCATTCATTCGTAACAAAATAATTATCAATTTCCTGGGCGGAAGAAAAACAGCAAAAATAGCGGTCTCGCATTTCATCATGATCATATACCGTCACATACAAATTCACATAAAGTTGCAAGTGTTCTCCAGGCGCCGGTCCGATTAATTCCATTCCATTATAAAGTTTAATGGAATATCCATCCGTATTTTGCCACGCCCCGGAGGATGACAAATCGGGAGACATAAAATACATCACCCAATAATCCGCTGTCGGATTAGTAATACCATGTCCTCCGGCGCAACAAATCTTTAAAGAGCCCTGATCATCGCCTACCGGATCAATCAAGCCCGTCGTCGGATAATTCGCCACATCCGACCAGCTAAAACCCAGGTTTGTTGAGAACGGACCGTCACCATCTTCATCCAATGGCCCGTAAGCTGTCCACCCTTGCGTTGTTCCGTCATCAAAACCAAATCCGCAGAAAAGGCTCACTGAGCAAAAAGCAGTATGAGCAAATAACATCATAATGCCGATTGCCAGAATCATACCAAATTTCATAGTATTTGTTTTCATGATATATTCTCCTTTCACTTTGACCTAGCATGTTTGACATGAACAATCACAATTATTGTGCCAAAAATATTAAATATTTGTTAATATTTAAATTAGGTAGCAATTGAATGTTTTTTTTGAGCGGTTTTTGTACGGGTAGGTACAGATGTTGTACGACCCGGTATATGCGATAAAAAAAGGGGAAATTGACATGCGAAAAGGCAGATGCTTTACGCTCCCCACCCCGTCACACGATGCTTGAGCATCCGGAATACGTTCTCAAGCAAATTGAAAAAACGAACTGTTTTCTTCCGCCTGTCAACTCGTGTATCCGGCAGAACACGAATGCGCCTAGAGACGAGCTTGGGAACGAGTGGATGCGCCTAGCCGTCAACCTAAAAAATTTATCCATATCGCTAAATTATTGAATTTAAATACCTTATTTTCTTCTTTTCAATCTTTGAACAGTCAGTGCAGATTATTTCTCATCTCAAGGTTTCAAACGCAATCGCGGTTTGTGGGAGTTTTTAGCAAAGTGAAAATGAATTTAAACCTGTTTCCCCGGCGCTTTGAGCATATTATTCTCCGAAAGCACCTGCAGCAGACTCTTGTTCCCGAACGCCGAGTTTATCGCCTGGCTGTACTGCTTAAGAAGTTCGTCGACGATTTTTGATATCCCTATGTCTTTTTCCTGCGGCAGAATGGTCACGCCGTGGGTGCGCAGTCTCTGAAGAATTTCACCGATGGTGAGGGT
>JAFGEC010000705.1 GCA_016931775.1 Candidatus Zhuqueibacterota bacterium
ACAAAATAAAACAAATTGAATTAATGAGAATTTTCAGGATCACTTGTCTTTACAATTTGTGAATTTCAAAAAAAACAAATAACATAAGTCTTTGTTTGCAAATAATTAAATTTATCAGACTGGATCAACAGGATAAACTGGATATGAGAATATGGATTTTTTTCTGATTTTTTATCCAATAGACCCATCCTGTTGATCATGTTGATCCTATCAAAATCAAAATTTGAGTTGTATCTTTATTAAAAAGTTATTATTGTGAAATGCTCCTCCGCGGCGGGTATACCGCCGGGTAAGGCAGTTCATGTATTAAATATAAACGGCCGTTCTGGGCTGTACGATATTTTTTTTGTCTAAAACTCGGGAGTGAAAATGAATCCAAAAGATATTGCCAAAATGATCGATCATTCGATTTTACATCCGACATTTACCGATAAAAAACTCAAACAAGAGTGTGAAATCGCCGTGAAATATGATACGGCTTCGGTATGCGTGAAACCATATGCTGTAAAAGCGGCCGGTGAATTTTTAAAAGGATCGGATGTGTTAAACAGTTGCGTCATCGGTTTTCCCCACGGCAACAGTTTGATCGCTGTAAAAGTATTTGAAACCCAAAAAGCTGTCGAAGACGGTGCCGTGGAAATCGATATGGTCGTCAATATCGGCAAGGTTTTGGGAGAAGATTGGGATTATATTCAACAGGAAATCGCGGCAGTCGTCGAAGAAACACATAAAGGCGGCGCGATTCTCAAAGTCATTTTTGAAAATGATTATCTGCCGGAGGACCGGCACAAAATTCGTTTGTGTGAAATTTGCAGCGATCTGAATGTGGATTTTGTGAAAACTTCATCCGGGTACGGATTCGTAAAGGGGGAAAACGGCACGTTTTCCTACAAGGGTGCGACCGATTTTGATTTAAAACTGATGCGCAAGCACGCCGCCCCCCGCGTTCAGGTCAAAGCTGCCGGCGGGGTGCGGACTCTCGATGATGTGCTGCGTGTGCGTCGGCTGGGAGTCAGCCGTGTCGGCGCAACAGCTACGATAACAATCATGGAAGAGGCATACAAACGGTTCGGCGGGTGAGCACGCTTTGAAAATTTCAGACAATCGTTACCGGCGGAATAAAACCGCCGAGTATATAAAAATTGTTTGATAATAAATTTACCGCCGTTCATAAATGAGTTGTCATACACGTTCTTTCTTTGTTAAAACCGGAGGTAAAATGTTATCCGATGCCGTTTTATTTATTCAGCCCAATCAGGTCGAGCTGGGACAGATAAACGTTCCGGATCCCGGACCGGATGAGATATTAATCCGTACTTTGTACACGGCCGTCAGCACAGGTAAGGAAACCCGTGTGCTGGAAGGCCGGGAACACGGTGCCGAGTTTCCTCTGGTGCCGGGCTATGAGAATGTGGGCGAAATTTTCAAGGCGGGCGAGAATGTGGATCTGGCGACAGGACAATTGGTTTTTTACTCCGGCAGCAGCTATACCGGTGATTATTTTCGCTGCTGGGGCGGACAGATTGCTTACGGACTCACCACGCCGGACCAGGTGATTTTGGTACCGGAAGGGACCGATCCTAAAAACGCATTGTACACATTGGTAACCGCCATTGCGTATCATGGTATCTTGCGTGGTATGGTGATACCGGGCGACAAGGTGGCTATTGTGGGAATGGGATTGATCGGCCATCTGGCCGCTCAATGCGCCAAGGTGCTGGGCGGTACGGTGATTGCCGTCGATCTGGATCCCGGGCGGCTGGAGATCGCACGCCGGGCAGGAGTGGATTATCTGGTGGATGCATCCCAGGGGAATGTTGAAAACCGGGTCAAAAAAATCAGCGAGGGAGGTGTGGATGTCGCTATCGACGCCACCGGAGCCGCGGAGGCTGTTGACGCCACCGCACGACTGGTCTATTCCAAACCCTGGCAGCCGCCCTACCCGCCGTCGGGTCGTGTAGTGCTGCTGGGCAGTTACACCAAACCGGTCTCATTTTTTTATCATCCCACACTGTTTGAAAACGAACCGGATATTCTGCCGTCACGCTACACCACATTTGATGAAATGGAACGGGTGGTCGATTTGATCCATAAAAAGGCCATCAAACCGGAGGTTATCCCGGCAAAAGTCTATGATTACAAAGACGCCCCCAGGGCATATGCCGAATTAAAACAACAGAATTTAATGCGGGTCATTTTTTCCTGGCATAAAGGAGACTGATATGCAAAAATTCAACATCGGTATCATCGGCGCCGGTATGGTGGCTGATTTTCATATCGACAGTTTGAAAAAAGACGGCAGGGCACAGGTCACCTGGATCGCCACTAAAACCGAACGGACCTGCAAGGAAAAGCTGCACAAGCACGCTATTGTTAATGGAACGACGGATTATAAGGAGATTCTTAATGATAAATCCGTAGATGCGGTGATCATTGCCGCACCGCCGTATTTACATCTTGAAATGTTCCAGGCCGCTGTAGCGGCCGGAAAGCACGTGCTGCTGGAAAAACCGGCTGTGCCGAACCGGGAGGATCTGCAAAAGTTGCTCGATCTTGAAGCGGGCATCTCCGACCTTGTGATCGTAGAGTGTTCCTGCCGACACGCCCGCCTGCAGCCGAAATTCCGTTTGGTGAAAAAACTGATCGAAAACGGCTCCATCGGGGATGTATACCACATTCATCACAACCACCTCATGCGGTCGACGTTTATAGAGTACAATCCCAAAGGTGAATGGGCCATGCAGAAAAAACTGGCCGGCGGCGGACCCTTTATTGATTGGGGGGTGTACGATCTATCCTTTCATTTGGGTGTATTGAACGACGTTCCGCAATTGCAAAAAGTGACCTCATTTACCCGCAACGGACTCAAAGTGTTCAAAGACCGGACGGTTTTATCGGACATCGAGGAGCACGGCGCAGCCTGGATGGAATTCGACACCGGATTGACCTACTATTACGAACGGGGGGCGGGTGTACACTGTGAGGTGGCCAATGAAACGCGCATTTACGGTACCAGAGGTTCACTGCGGTTCGCGTTCTGCACCTGGGATCCACCGCAGATCGAACATTTTTATGTCGATGGCGGAGGCATGGAGAAAAGAGCAGTTATACCGGTGGATATGGCGGGCCATGAGAATGATAATTATCAGATGGCGGTGCATTTTATCGATTGTCTGGAAGGCAAATCCGAACCGGCCATGACGGTTCCGCTGGCGGGGAAACATCTTGAGATATTCTTCCGGATAGTGGAGGGAGCAGGATAACCTGAGTCGGTACTGTTGTGATTTTGGATTTATATTTGAAGATTTGTCCCGAACCGGTGCGACGCACCTTCAATAAAACAAGAAATAAAAATTTTGAAAGGCACAGGAATTGTGCAAGCGGTGCGTCGCACCTTCAACGTCATAAGTCAAAGTGCGACGCACCGTTATACAATTATGTACATACATCGTTAAAACTGAGAATTCCAGAAGTGAAGGTGCGTCGCACTTCGTGGAACGAGGGAATCGTCCAATATACCGGTATTGATAATTGACAAAAAGATAATTAATTTTCTTAAAAAAAATGCGTATTTTTACTTCCTACAGTATAGGACTGACAAATGTATGAGCCGAAAAATTAAATTCTATAAGGATGGGTATTATCATCTTTACAACCGTGGTGCCAACCGTATGAAAATATTCAAATCAACTGGTAATTATTATTTTCTTCTCAAACGTATGGCAAAATATATACCACGTTTCAAAATCTCAATGATCGCATATTGCCTAATGCCAAATCATTATCACTTTTTAATCCGTCAGAACAGTGATCTCGATATTGGCAAATTTATGCAGTCTGTGTTCAACAGTTATGTTAAGGCTTTCAATAACTTGTATGGACGCACCGGGACATTGTTTGAGGGGCCGTTTAAAAATATCCATGTGAACAAAGAAGAGTATCTTGTGCATTTGTGCCGATATATCCATAGAAATCCAATTGATGGTAAAAAACCACTGGTGAAAGATATCCGGGAATGGCCATTTTCGAACTATCTCGAGTGGATCGATGAAAGGGCTGGGCAGCTCGTGGAAAGAGAATTTATCCAGGGTATAATGCCGAAACCGTATATGTATGAACAATTTGTATTAAATTATGTACCGCCTAAAAAGTTTGATGACGGATTGCGTTGGTATTTGTTTGATGAGTAAAGAAGAAAAGTTCGATGCAAATTCCTATATGACAACAAGGTGCGACGCACCGTCAAATATATCTTTTGCGAGAAGGCAATTCCGTTGTTTATTTGAGTGAAGGTGCGTCGCACCGCTTCCCCCCGTGACTCACTTATTACACCCTGTACCACTTTCCGCTTGACTTTTTCATTTTTTGTATTAACTTTTTTTACAGGGTAAAAACACCAATAGCGCGGAAATTCAAGTGGGATAATTCAACAGCATGGTAAACCCACCGTCCTTTATCCAGAATCTTCTTACAGAGGTCGATTCATCTTACACTTTTGGGGCAGGATTACTTTTAGATAATGCGGATAGGGTCGTCCTATTCTTAAAATAATATACGGTTGAAAGTACGGGAAATAACGAATGTATGTCATCCGGCTTGTTCAGTTATTTTTTCAGGATACGGCTAAAGTCACTGATTTTTTTGCGGCCGTATACCGGAAATTTTCCTAATTGTATCAATCACACAACAGGAGGTGCCGCCATGAGTCGTCGAAAGTTCAGAGTTCTTATGTGCTGTTTTTTTGTTTTTCTGACGGCGATACGGCTGTGGCCCGGTCACGCCCTTTACGCCCAGTCTGTACCTGAAATTGTGCAGAAACTGACCGCCGCCGACGGTGCGATAAATGACTTGTTTGGCGACAGGTCTTTATCCCTCGACGGCGACCGGGCACTGATTGGCGCTCATGGGGATGATGACAAAGGTAACGTCTCCGGCTCGGCCTATATCTTCCGCTTCACCGGCACGGAGTGGGAACAGGAGGCTAAACTGACCGCCGGTGACGGTGCGGGAGGTGATGAATTTGGTTTATTCGTATCGCTCGACGGCGACCGCGCCCTGATCGGCGCTTACGGGGATGCTTACAAGGGCAAGGGTATGTATACCGGCTCGGCCTATATCTTCCGCTTTAACGGCACAAACTGGGAACAGGAGGCCAAACTGACCGCCGGTAACGGTGCCGAAGCAGCTTTTTTTGGTTGGTCTGTATCGCTCGACGGCGACCGCGCCCTGATCGGCGCTATGTATGATGATGACAAGGGTGACAATTCCGGCTCGGCCTATATCTTCCGCTTTAACGGCGTAAACTGGGAACAGGAGGCCAAACTGACCGCTGATGACGGAACGACGAAAGACAATTTTGGTTGGTCTGTATCGCTCGACGGCGATCACGCCCTGATCGGCGCTTGCATGGATGATGACAAGGGTCTCGAATTTGGCTCGGCCTATATCTTCCGCTTTAACGGCGTAAACTGGGAGCAGGAGGACAAACTGACCGCCGGTGACGGTGCCAAAACAGATGTATTTGGCACTGCCGTATCGCTCGACGGCGACTGTGCTCTGATCGGGGCTTCGCTTGATGATGACAAGGGTCGCGATTCCGGCTCGGCTTATATCTTCCGCTTTAACGGCGTAAACTGGGAGCAGGAGGACAAACTGACCGCCGCCGACGGTGCGTCAGGTGATTGGTTTGGCGGTTCCGTATCGCTCGACGGAGACTGCGCCCTGATCGGGGCTTTGTATGATAATGACAAGGGTAGCTAATCCGGCTCGGCCTATATCTTCCGCTTTAACGGCACAAACTGGAAACAGGAAGCCAAACTGACCGCCGCCGACGGTGCGGATTTTGATGAATTTGGCGTTTCCGTATCGCTCGACGGCAGCACCATGCTTTTCGGGGCTCGAATGGATAATGACAAGGGCCATCAATCCGGCTCGGCTTACTTATTCGAGCTGTTCGCCCGGCCTGGTGTGCTGTCCGCCTCCAATGGTAGTTACGCCGACCAGGTAATTCTTAATTGGAAGGACCGGTCGAAATCCGAAGAAAGTTTTTATATCTACCGGGATGGAGAATACGCAGATTATACACTGCAGAATGTCACCAAGTGGGTCGACCATTTTCCGGTTCCGGGCAAGGTGCATCATTACGGTGTAAGTGCCCAAAATGACAAATGGGGGGAATCCGATAAATCATGTGCAGAAGGATGGCGCCAAGCCAACGGCAAGATCGAAGGATATGTGCGGACGATGATGATGGAAGGGGTGCCCGGGGTCGCTGTTTCGGTTTTTCCCGCTGCCGCCGGTTTTCCCAATATTCTGGATTTTAATGGTATCGGCGATTTTGTTTATATCCCCCACAATGATAATCTTAACCTCGACCAATGGACGGTGGAGGCCTGGATTTATCCGCGAGGTAACGGCGTCATTTTCAGCCGATCGCCCGGCGGCCTGCCCACTTTTGAAATGAAATACGGGTCGGCGGATCAAAAAGCAAGTATCGGATTTAAAACTGCCGGGGGCGCTTCCATTCAGATAGCATCCGAAAATCTGTCGGTACCATCGAACCAGTGGACGCATATTGCCGGTACGTTTAACGGTTTCACTCTCAAGATTTATATTAACGGGTTTCTGAATAAATCGATCGCCGCGTCGGCCTATCCCAATAAAGGTGAAGCGCCGGTGTGGATCGGCAGAAACGCCGGAGAATTTTTCAACGGCAGGATCGATGAAATACGGCTCTGGAGTATTGCGCGGGATTCCTCGGATATTCAGGCGGATTTGCGCCGTACGTTGCAAGGTGATGAAGCCGGCCTGACCGCTTACTGGGCGTTTGACGATTCCAGCCGGGCGCTGCCGGACATTGCGGTGGATTTCGCCAACAATGGCGGCCATCACGGCGTCATTTTCGGAGCGCGATGGCAGAGCGAAACGCCCAATGTCATGTATAGCGATCTGACGGATAACAGCGGCAAGTTCAGCGTCGGTAAAATTTATTATGATACGGAAAGAGAGTTTGTCATTTCGCCTTCCAAGGGCAGCCACGGTTTCAAACCGGCATCGGAAACAGGTGTACTTGACCTTGATAATTCCTTCCTTACCGGGATCAGTTTTATCGATACCACAGCCATCACCGTATCGGGAATCATACGCTATGCCGGCACCACCTGCGGCGTGGAAGGCGTGAAAATTCTGCTGGACGGTGATTCCACCGATGTGCGCACCCTGGCTAACGGTTCATTTAGAATTCAGGTCGACGATCCCGGCACACATACCATCCGGCCGTATCTGGGAAATTCCAAATCGGTGCATACCTTCAATCCGCCCCAGATCACCCGCAATATTCAGGACAATGTATCGGACCTTGAATTCCGGGATACGCAAAAATACACCCTCACGGTTACCGCCGGGGGACCGTGCGGTTCATCATTCGGCGATGCCACCCTATCCGTGCAGACACTCGGCCCCAATCCCGGCTGCTTTGACACCACCTTCACCACAAACGGCAGCAACCCGTTCGATATCGTTTTGCCGGCGCAGAAATACCTGATGGATGTGGTGGCGGTAAATCCCCCGAACAGCGATATCACCGCCTATTTTCAACCGGATACCGTGGACCTGATGTGGCAGGACACCACCCAGATGTTTATTTATCGCACCAAACCGGTCATCCATGTTTCAGGACTGCTGGATTTCGGGCACGGCGATTACGAAGGCGCGGCCATCGTCGATCAATATTTCACCTATGATCTTTTGATTGAGGTGTTTGACAAGTATGGATCGGATTCTTGTTACGTGCAGGAGGGCAGCGTGACCATATTTGACGATGTGAGCCGGTTTTCTCCCATTCAGGTGACGCTGCCGCTGGAAAACGGTGTCGCCCGTTACCGCCTGATGCCGGGTGAGCCGGACATCATCGACAGGAAAGATAATCCGTATCAAAAACTGTTCGAGCTAGCGGCGCATGTGGGCCAGGCAGCCCAAAATAAAAAG
>JAFGEC010000706.1 GCA_016931775.1 Candidatus Zhuqueibacterota bacterium
ACGCCGGAATAATGAACGTACAAAGAAACACCCCGCTCGGCTGTCACCTGCCGCCATATTTTAAGAGGATCCCGAACAAAACCGGGCGCCTGATTCCCCACTTTTGTGGGATAACTGGAAAAGCCCGCATGGCCTTTACAATCGCATTGGACATAATCGGGCTTTGCCATATCCAAAATATATTCCACCATCTCACGGTCGACATTTTGACCGATATGATTGCAGTCGTTGCCGGCATGAAAATCAAAATGGACACCGAGAAACGCCTCGGATCTTTTCAGCCGCGCCGGCATTTCACCGGAACTCACTTTGCCAAAAAGCAGTGAAATGGAAATCACTAAAAGATTAAAATACCCGCCGTTCTTGAAAATAGACATTTGGACCCATTCCTCCCATTGTTGGTTGCTTAATATAAGCTTTTCCGGAGAAAAATCAAATTTTTATTGGGCTTTTATTACGAAGAATATATGTACCAATAAAAATTCTTGACAATCCATATTATAATACATAACTTTGAAAGTGGTTATCTTTTTTGAAAAGGTGAATGATGTATGACGGCTAATTAACGCGGTGATAAAACAAATATTTCGAGATTGAATCACGCAGATGATATGGTTTTGGCTTAGAGGAATTAGATTTTTTACGATGTTTCATCTGAATATAACTTGCTAAAATACCGATAGTAACGATTTCTTAATCTAATTAAAAGTACTATATTATAAATAACCTACCTTTTTGATAATTATTAGCGGGATAGGAAAAAAACAAAGTGATTATTATTTTTCTGGGTGATGTTAAAAATATACATTTAAGGAGATTAAATGGAAAATTATACAAGATGCTCCCGGTGTATTTTACCGAACAGCTTAAAATCAATAACCCTTGATGAGAATGGAGTATGTAATTATTGTTTGCAATATGAAAAAGATTTTTCCATATGGAATGAAATAGCTCCTCGCAAATTGGTTGAATTTGAAAGAATAATTCACAGCGCTAAAAAATTAAAAAGACCATATGACTGCTTAATCCCATTAAGCGGAGGAAAGGATAGTACGTTTGTCCTGTATCTATGTGATAAAATCTATAATTTAAAATGTTTAGCAGTTACTTTCGATAATGGTTATTTAACAAAACCTGCAAGAAATAACATTAAAAATGCATTAAAAAGCAGTAGTGCCGATCATGTTTTTTATCAAATAAATAAAACAAATTCTCAAAAACTTTTTAAAACGTTCGTTATCAAAACTGGAGATTTTTGTAACGCTTGCATGTGTGGGATAAACTATTCGATTGAAATAGCAACAAAAATGTTTAACATTCCCTTAATTATAAAAGGCTCCGGTCGCAGAGTACAATATGTTTCTCAAATAAAGGAAGTCTCAAGTCTAAATACTCCATCTTATTTTGCTAATATTATCAAAGGTGAAAAAAGTGAACCTCATTTTAAGCACTTTGCGAGGAATAAATTTGCTTTGGAATTACAGAAAATAGTTGGAGGGATAAGTGATATCTTAAAAATGTCGCGAAAAAATTTATTACGATATATTCCACAACACATTCTTCTTTATGATTATTTCTATAAACCTTATCCAGAAATTGTGGAAATACTAAAACGGGATATGGGATGGAATGATTACGAAAATTCTGTTGAACACCTTGATTGCGAACTCCGCGATATTCAATTTTTCCTGAATACCTTGAAAATTCCCAATATTACAAAATATACCTTTCACAACAGTGGATTAATTCGACAAGGAATACTGAGTAGAGAGAAGGCCCTTTTAATCGAGGAAAAAGAGTTGAATAATAATCCACCCCCTCAAGAATTATTTGAATTTTTAGGCGATATTTCAATAACATATGAAGATTATAAGAAATTTGTTGTCAATTCTGATAAAACTAAATATGAACCAAAATTTCAAAAAGTTGTTCGAAGCATCTATCATAATCTTCGAAAATTATAAGAATGTATTAGATACCTTAGGCCGAAAAATTTCAATATATGCAAGTTTTCAAAAAAAATCATATAATTTTATTGTTTAATGAATTGCTCTATGAATAATAATAAAATTTATCACCATTATTTTGGTTAAATATATTAAAACAGAATCTGGGAATGACTTTTTTCTTTATAATTAACAATGACTTACATGTTTTTATCTCTTCATTCATACATAAAAAACATCTTGCACCCCCCTTACCGCCCCGGAAAAGCAAATATTTTTAAAATATCAAAAAGCGGTATGTTTTTAAAATCGTACTTTTCTTGCATTGATTCAAAAGTGCCGAATCGAACGGGAGAACAGGTTTCCGTCTCGCTCACATAATGCCGGTCGATATACTGCCGCGAACGGCCGACGGCATTGACAAATAAATACAAAGCACTGCTCTTGATCAGACTCAAAAGAGGCGGCGGAGCGGAAAGAAAACAGCTTAAATATGCCATCACCTCCGGCGCAAAATGCAGTGATTTGTTGATATTTAATTCGAGGTTTCCGTTGCTTGAAAAAAGCGTTTTTAATCCGGCAGCCCGATCCTGGCCGATATCCTGAACATCGTCAAGAAGTTGCAAAAGCACGCCATAACCGTAAAAAAATTTCATCTGATCCGGTGTGAGATCTCCGGCAACCAAAAAACCGTCTGCCAGCACTGAGGTCCCGCCCTTTAAAAATACTATATCACTTATTTCACCGGGCGTCGGATTTTTTAACAATTTCAGGCTTGCCTGCTGGGCCCAGTTGATGGCCAGCAGACTCTGGTAAACACGGGGATATCGCGGCCGGTCCCATTCGCTTTCAATCATGGAAACCAGCTTGTAAATGATCTCTTCATAATCATTTTTTGCCGCAACATTCTTCCCGGCCAGCCTTTTGGCGAAATCCGCGTTAAACCGGCTCTTTTCCTCTGCTGAAACCTCCGGATCATCGAGATAATTATCCGTATATGGATAAAGCAGACTGTAGGCCATGATACTCGGTGTCAATTTGACGGGTTTGCCCAATAAACTTTGCAAACCGTACATGCTCCAAACGTTTCTCGATGCCTGATAAATGTGTTGTCTTTTTAGCCCGGAGTCAAACTCGCCGGCAGCCAGTGCAAAACGCGCCGCATGCTTGACCATTCCGCTTTGATACAGATACCCGGTCTGTTCTTCGCTAAAAGACAGGCCCTGGAGTAAATACTGTTTAAAAGCGCGCAGTATCTTTTTCCGGACCGAGTTTCTGTCGGTGACGGTTTTCAGGGAGTATTTTTTCAATCCGGCAAGGCCCTGCAGCAGTTCGCTTAAATGCGACTCTCGCTCTCTTTTAGCGGCCAATGTAATTGGTTTTAAGGCAAACGGTCCGGTTTTACTGGAATACCATTTTTGTTTAAAAAGCCGCTGTAACTGCCCTATGTCCTGCGCCAGACCGGTTTCCGCATAGAGTGTGTAAGCAGCGTTTTGTTTTACTCCGGCCGGTTTATTTTCACAATCGATTTGCATATCTGCTCTGCCATTCTTTTATTTTTTCCGTAAAAGAGTCTTTAATAGGGATACCCAAACTTGTATCGCTGTTGATAAAACGGGCATCGCCGGTTTTCAAAAAACGCCCGAATCCGATGCCGTTTGCCCAGTAATAAAGTCCCCAATTGGTCAGGTTCCATTGCTCTGAATAATCGTTTATTTCGTAATCGATATAATATAGTTTTTCGCCAGTCCAGACAAAATTTGTCGGGAAAAAATCAATATTGATATTAAAAAAAGCCAGCCTTTCAGCCATACGAAACAACTGAGGTATCGCCTTTTCAACATCGCCGCCGTTGGCAATCCAGTCGGCAGCGGTTTCTCCATCTATAAATTCTTTTACCAGATGCTGATTTTTTGCATTGTAACAAAACAACTCCGGAATGGGCATCCCCAGCGATCTTAACCGGAAATGGGCCGATATTTCGGCACCAATACGGTCCCCGGGCATGTTATAATATTCATTGGACTCGTCATGCATGATTTTGAGAACGACATTCCTGTCTTTTCCATTTGCCAGATAAGAGATCCCCGATTTACCCTTACCCAGCTTGCGAACGATGGTCAATTTTCCAAAACATGATAAAAAGATGTCGTCATTTTCAAGTGTCATGGTATTCTTACGCAGATCAGGGCGGGCTGTTTCACGTTTTTTCGGAAAAATGGCACAAAATATAATTGAAAAGACATTCGGAAAATTCAACAATGAGAATAAACTTGAATTAAAAAAACGCAAATAAATTTTTGTATATTTCAAATCCGTGATCAATCCGTGTAAATCCGTGGCTAAAAAATAAAATTATGCTAATTTAAATTGCCACCAATGCGCATCGCGGGATCAGTGGCTTCCTTCCATTATTGTTTTAGCGCTAACAACATACTCAACAAACAGTCCCTTCTCCGGTGCTATCAACACGTTTTCCATTAACAGCGGAAGAACAAACCGGCCTTTTACTTCATCGGTAAATTTTACCGTAAATCCGGCCTTTTTACCGTCGTAAAACGTCAACTTTTCCGGCGCCGATATTCCTTCAACCGGCTTGATCATGCATTTATAATCAAAAAACGAACAATTGTAAATTTCCACAAAAACGCTTTTTTCGTCCGCCACAACGTTTTTGACCTGCAGACATTGATTGATCAGGGGAACCAGAAACGGTTCGTGGCCGAACAGTTTTTTCTCAAAATAAACAGCGGTACGGCGGTCGAATAACGCTTCTTTAATGCTCGCTATGCTCTTTTCCCGGGCGAAAACGACGGTCATCGGTCTTTTTTCCCCGCCATCAAGATCCCAGGCCATATGAATGGGGCTGTGCACATCCGAGTTCCCCATCAGCGTCAGGTTTTTATCCAGACAGTACTGGAAGGCTTCCGGATAATATTCACGGTCATTGACGATTTCAATACCGTGCATCAAGCCCTTTTCGAACAGCTCGGTGTGTTCTTCGTACCATATGGGCTTGGTATCCGGCTGCCGCCAGCCGGGATGGTTCCAAAAAATAAATGCACTCTGGTCCGCCGCCGCCTGAATGGCATCCATGTACAATTCCGTGTCCAGGGGATTCGAATCCTGGAGAAATATGGCGTTAAAATGTCCCGGCGGCATGGCCCGTGTTATTTCGGAGCCCTTTATAACAACGACGCCGTTTGGCCGGGAGTCAGCCGCAATACTAAAAGAACGGTTAAAATCGGACGTCATATCATCTTTGTGCGGCCGGTACTCGATATGATCCGTAATCGCGATGGCATCCAGTCCCTCCTGCCAGGCCTCCTCCACCCGCACCGTCGGCCAGACGGAGCCGTCGGAAAACACGGTGTGCATATGGAAATCGCAGCACAATGTTCGATAACCGGGAATATCCGGTAAAAGCTTGCCCGCCCCTGCATTTGACTGGGCAAAGACGAAGGTAACTCTAATAATAATAAAAAAACAGACGACAATATAACCGTTCCTTTTCATCTTAACCTCCTATTTTTATTTTCAGATTGGTTAAAAAAACGCCGGCAATGACCAAAACCGCTCCGGCTAAAAGTGAAGCCGTCACCGTTTCGTTCAACAGTAAATATCCCAGTAAAATAGAGCTGACGGGCACAAAATTGATGTACAAACCTGATTTGACGGGTCCGATTTTAAAAATACCCTGATAGTACCAGATAAATCCCAATACCGTTCCAAAAAAACCGAGATAGAAAAGACCTGCCCATCCGGCAGGGCCGAGTTTCGACAGTGAAAAAACAACACCATGAGAAAACGCCGGAACCGACAGCAAGATTACACCCACAAGCGTTGAATAACTCACCGCCACCAGCGGTGTCAGTCCCTCCAGCACTTTTTTACCGATGAGAGAATAACTGACCCAGCACAAAACGCAAATGAATATAAAAATATCACCGCGGCCCAGCGGTTCGGAAAGTAATCGAAAGTTCCCGCCGGTAATCACGACGATGGCGCCAGAGACGGAGAGGATTATTCCTAAAATTTTTATGAGGGTCAATTTTTCCTTGAATAAAATAGCGGAAAACAGGCTGATAAAAACCGGATTTGTGGCAATGATCAAAGCGGCCCGGCCGGCGTTGATAAAATACAATCCTTTGAAAAAAAATATATTATAGCAGAAAACACCCGTCAGCCCGAGCAGGAAAACGGGCAAAATATATTTTTTTTTAAAGGAAAGCGGCTGTTTCATGATGCGTAAAACGGCAAACAGAAAAACGACGGCAATACAAAAACGCAAAAATGCCGCGCTGTAGGGATCGATTTTTTGGGAAATGATCCGTCCGGCAATAAATGTACCGCCCCAAAACAAGGCCGTGAGCAGGAGTTTAATGTGCGTCAGCATTACCTTTTCCGGGTGTACAGTTTAAATGTCTACGGCCGACAGGCGGATCGCTTTTACGTCGAAAACGGTTTCGCCGGGTTTGCTCAAAGCGCGGATCGTCAGCTGTTTCGCACCTTTATCCAGTTGAATAGTGCCCAAATCGAGTTGCGCCCACTGTTTTTCATATACTTCTTTTCGCGGTACACGGTCGGGACTAAAAACCGGCGGTGGATTGTGGGCTTTTTTTAAAACGCCCTCAACGAACGCCGGTCCGGCTTCCACACGTATCCGGGAGCCCACATCTTTTGCCGGACAGGTATACAAAACCGTCACATTGTAACCGCTCCCGCGAACCACATCGATATCCCAGGATATACTCGATTCCGTATCCCGCCAGCCGGTTACCCAGTCATTGGCCCAGCCCTGTCCGCCTTTGTATAACACGCTGCCGTTCAAGGTACATTCATGTGCCGAAAGGGTCACCACCGGCATCTCCCGATAACCCACCGGAATCGCGATTTTCTCGATACCTGATCCGGTCACATCCTTGTACCATGCTTCAAAATCGGCTTTATATTTTGCCAGCAACTCCGGTTTTTCACCGCTGAGGTCCGTGGTCTCGCCGGGATCGGCAAGCATATCGTACAATTCCCATTGATCGCCTTTTTTCACCGCCCTGTATTGCGGTGAACGGACGGCGCCGCTGTTGGCCCAGTGGGTGTACAGTTGCCGCTCCGGCCAATCCATTGCGCTGCCGTCCAAAAGCGGTTTCAGGCTTTTCCCATCCAATGGCAAGGTAACCGGGGATTGAATCCCGGCCAGCTCGACGAGGGTGGGAAGGATATCGATATGGGCGGAAATGTGCTTAATGGTTGTACCGGACTTGATCTTGCCGGGCCAGCTGATAAAACAGGGCACCCGCGATCCGCCTTCGTGGGGACTGCCTTTGTATCCGCGCATATCGCCGTTATAGCGGGCACCGTTGGCACGCATGTTTTCCAGGCCGCGGGTTACGCCGGTGACATTGGTACGCAGATGATACCGGCCGGTCAACAGGCTGGCGCGGGTCGGCGCACAAACCGGACTCACGTAAAACCGTTCGAAGCGGGCACCGGAAGCAGCCAGGCGGTCCAAAACCGGAGTTTTCAGAACATTATTTCCATGAGATTGGATGTCACCCCACCCCTGGTCGTCCGTGAGAACCAACAGGACGCTGGGTTTGGATTTTTTTACGGATGTACAAATCAGGGCGAATGACGCTGTTACAAGACCGCACGTTGCTAAAAATTGCCGCCGATCTTTCATCTGAGCTCCATTTTTCAAAAATTAAACTTGCTTTTAGACGGAAAAATTATTATTGAAATAAGGAAAATTATTGAGTGATGCAAGTTATTTTTAAAATGGCCTGAAAAGGTTTGTAAATAATTATATCGAGAATAGAAAAATTAATGAGTGATATTACTTCTCGGCGATCTTTGCGGTTAAACAGGTACTCACTTGCCGGAGAAACTAAAAAAAATAACAGTTTGTTAAGAATTTCGGAACGATCTGTTGTCCACATAATAACACGCATGTTGCAAGAAATTATAAACCACGAGGACTAGAAGGTTAATGGAATGACTCGAGTCTACCCCATAAATTCCCGCATGCCCGACCAACGGGGCCACAAGGGTCCGTCCATTCCCCTAATGTCGGCTGTGGTGCGGCTCGACGATTTTTTGGTCATCATCGACACCGGATATCCTGGGCCGGAACGGTTCACAAAACTGCTCGCACAGTACGGTTTCCGGCCTCCGGATTTTGGCATGGTGATCAATACCCACGTTCACCCGGATCATACCGGCAATAATCGTCTGTTTGCCGACGCCCGCATTGTGGTCAGCAGGACGGACTATTTTTTTGCCAGGGAATACAGCCACGAGCTTTTGGCTACGACCGATCCGGAGGCGGTTTTAGCAAAATACTACCCGGAATTCCCCCCGAACCGGAGGCGCAAATTTGCCCCCTATGCCAGGGATCTGGCCGTCAAATACTGGTCCGACGATCATATCGGCCCGGCCGTCCGTATCCAGTGGATCGAAGACGGGCCGGAACTGCCCGGACAGATTACTCTGTGGCACACACCGGGGCATACACCGGGGCATTATTCGGTGGAAATCCGCGACCGGGATTTCGCCATGCTGGTCACCGGGGACGCTCTGCCTTCGAGACTGTTCTGGAAATCAAAACTGCGCGAACTGGTTCCCCGCCATAACGACGCGCAATTCAGAGTCAGCAAGGAAAAAATTGAAGCTTTTGAGGGATTCATTTTGGGCGGGCACGATGAGGTGTTTTCGACGGCGGATGGGAGGTATGTAAAGGGGGAGGTGATCGAGGGTGGATAAATCCGTTTTTAGAAACCATCATGCTGAAAAATGCCTATTTTGGATCAAAAGATGAAAAATGAAATCGCTGCAGTTGCAACAATTTTTTTGTAAATTAAGGTATTCGATTTTTTGGTTTTTTGAACGATCAGGTATTATCTGACCTCTTGAATGCCATTCAAGTGGGTGTTCTTTTATAAATTTATAAAAAACAATATAAATAACATAAGACTTGACATGTTTTA
>JAFGEC010000707.1 GCA_016931775.1 Candidatus Zhuqueibacterota bacterium
CAGCAGGATGTATTTATTTTTTCAGGTAGCGTGGCTTATAATATCGGTCTGGGACATCCGGAGATTACCCAGGAACGGATCCTCCGGGCGGCAAAAAATGTGAACGCACATTCATTTATCTCTGCCCTAAAAGACGGGTACGATCACGTTCTGACCGAACGGGGCGGCAACCTGTCCGTTGGCCAAAAGCAATTGCTGGCGTTTGCCCGGGTGCTCGCTTTTAATCCGGAAGTACTGATTCTGGACGAAGCGACCTCCAGTGTGGATACGGAGACCGAGTTGCTCATCCGGGATGCCATCAACAAACTGCTGGTCAACCGCACCTCGCTGATTATCGCACACCGGTTGTCCACTATCCGAAATGTGGATCGCATCCTGGTGCTTCACAAAGGTGAAATCCGTGAAGCGGGCACACATGAGGAATTGCTGGCAAAGCGCGGAATTTATTACCGGTTGTATGAATTACAGTTTCAAAACGGAAAAAAGTGAACGTACTATAATCGACAATTAATGTTGGAGTGGAAAGTTCTGCAAAAAGTTCAATTTGCCAGGCTAGAGCAGCACCTGGCTGTGAGGGCTCACCTCACCAACACTATTTTAGTAGTCGCTGATGTCTCCGCCGTCGTCAGTCGGACCAGATATATTCCGGATGGGCAGATTTGCCCATTGTCGGTCTTACCGTCCCACTGAACGGAATAATACCCCGCCACGGCCGTCCTGTGTGCCAGAATTCGGATTTTCCGGCGTCATCATTGACGAGCAGATTGACATCGATTGGATTGCCTGCGGCGTCAAAAACCTGGCTGTAAACATCGGCATTCCCATAACGCCGGTCCCCCCACACCACGATAAAATTCCCGGCGGAATCCATTGCGACGGCGATCTTTTTGAGATCGATCGTCTGGTTGATATCGTTTACCTGAAAATTATCTCCAATAGCCGTACCGGAACTGTCGTAAAGCTGGGCGAGGACGTCGTAATAATCCTGCCAGACAACGACAAACCGGCCGTCCGGTGCCATGGCGACATCCGGCAGAGCCCGGTCGAGAAAATTATCATTTTCGCTGATTTTAAAATCCGGCCCCGAAGCATCACCGGCGCCGTTGAAACGCCGGCCGTAAATAGCGCGGCTACCGTCGCGTTCATCTTCCCAGACAACCACCGACCCACGGCTGCAACATGCGGCAGCCGCTTTCCTCTGGTTGCAACTCCCCTGATTTTCATTCACCTGAAAATCAGATTTCAACACCACGACGTTTGGTTGTAAAAGCGGCAACGTCGAATGTTCGGAACCATAGGCCGTTTCCATGCCAAACGGTCCCCCCAAATGTGGCGTTTGGGTATGTCGCGCACCGTAAATCGTCGTACAACCTTTAATATTATAGCATCCGGCAGTATTATTTTTATATTTTTTTCCAGGATTTTTGGAAACGGGAATAAAGAAAAAAAGCAGAATGAAAAACAAAGACAGAACAACACACCGTAATTTCCGCCGATCATTATTCATATCGCCTCCTATCAAACGAGATGGGAAATTATTTTGATTTTACACAATGGATTTTAAAAGTCGTTAATATAAGTTTTGTGTCCTAAAAATACCAATTTTGTAGGCACCAATATGAAGAAATTAAACATAATAAACAATGATTTTTTGTTTTATTATTTAGCATTTTTTTCTTATTTTGGTTGGATGGCTAACCATTGCAGCTCCAAAATAATTTTTCAGTTTTGGGGTAAAACTGAAAGGATTGCACACTACTCCAACTGGGTTTTCAATTTGAGGCTAAAAATAAAAGGGAATAAAAGCCAAAGGAGTGTCCTATGATTAAATTCACAAAAGCCGATCGCTGCTGTGATCTCGCCATGAAAGGAGGAATTAAATCCGGAATTCTCTATCCACCGCCCCCAAACGGTATCAAGCCGCTGACGGTCTGGCTGTCTGAAACCATCGATAAAGTTGCGGGCAAAAAAGATGGTGATCCGCTTACCTTCGGTGATTTACGTCATTCACCGCGTCCACCGGCTCTGGAAAAACTCACATGCAATAACAACGATTATTCAATCGATCTGCGTACCGTCACCACCTGCATCAGTAGCGGCCGGCCGATGCAGCGTTGAAGACCATAAAACCGAAAAATGCCGAAAACGATCGAGAGACTTGCCGATCTCGTTTTGCTGAAGATCGACGAAATAAAAATGTAAGCAGTGTTTAACCATTATTAGCAAATTACATTAATATTATAATTTGAGGATAAAATGAACAAAAGACCAAAGGGATTTGTCAAATTTTGGATTTATTTTAACATCCTTCTCATTTCGAGTGAGTTAAATGCCCAGGGTATCAGTGCCGTATGGATCAACGAAGGTGGAGACAAGGTTACTCAAGAAGAACTCCGTGTCGGAAAACCGAATGGGAGAGCGGTCATCAACCACATCTGGGATGGCTCTAAAGTAACAATCAAAGGGGCCAAGAACGAAGTCGTAAATTTCAACATCGTCATAGAAGCAGCAAAACAACAGTCAAACGAAGTGACTGTTACTTTCAATACACTGACCGGCCCGGATGGCGCTAAAATCCAATCAATTCCCACGAGTGGAGACGGTGTATTCAATTGGGTCGGCAGATCCATCGAACTTTTTTATATAAGATATTTACAGATACGGGGATTGAGTCACTTTGGTTATGAAACATACGATGAACGCCATATACCCGAACGCCTGCGCAGACCCTGGACCGGCCAGGGTATGGGAAGCGGCACCTGGGAGGACAGACCCGACCATGATTTTTATTATCCC
>JAFGEC010000708.1 GCA_016931775.1 Candidatus Zhuqueibacterota bacterium
AATAGCCGAGATCGCAATGGAAGAAGGATTGCGATTTGCAATTCGTGAAGGCGGCCGTACTGTCGGTGCCGGTGTTGTAACGAAAATAATCGAATAGAACGAACCGGAATACGTTATGAGAGATTTGGTAATACTTGAATGTCCGGAATGTAAGCAGCGCAATTATACGACAAATAAGAACAAGCGCAAGCACTCCGGGCGTATCGAGTTTAAAAAATATTGTCCTTGGTGCAATAAAAGAACAATGCACAAGGAAACAAGATAAAGAATGGTTCAGGCCTGTAGCACAATTGGCTAGTGCACCGGACTCCAAATCCGGGGGCTGGGGGTTCGAGTCCCTCCAGGCCTGCCACTTTTTTTTTGTATCCAACAACAACAGTGCGGGACATAATGCTACAGAGAATAACGAAATTTTTCAAAGATGTTAGCAACGAGATGGCGAAAGTGAGCTGGCCTACCCGTGAGGTATTGAAAGGTCAGACGATAATAGTGATCGTGGTATCACTTTTTTTCGCTGTATTTGTGTTTTTTATCGATCAGATACTTTCACGGGTTGTTAACTGGATTTACTAGTCATGTTTTAAAAGGAAGGCATTCTTTCGTGGATCATGATGATTTGAGATGGTACGCAATCCACGTACTGTCGGGACATGAAAAAAAGGTCAAGGCATATCTTGAAAATGAGATTAGCCATAACGGTCTTGAGGAACGTATCGACAAAATACTTGTGCCTTCCGAAGAAATTACCGAGATGAAGGACGGTAAAAAGCGTGTCCGGACCAAGATTATGTTCCCCGGCTATATGTTGATACACATGGCTTTTGACAAGGAGACGCGTCATTTGGTGTTGAATACACCGGGTGTCACGAATTTTGTCGGTAAAAAAAATGAGCCGATTCCGCTCAAGGATGAAGAAGCCGAGCGCATCCTCGGCAAGGTGGAGGGTGCGAGTAAAGACCGTACTCATATTCCTTTTCATGTTGGAGACGCAATAAAGGTAGTGGATGGTCCTTTTACTGATTTTACCGGTTTTATTGAAGAGGTGAATGAGGAAAAAAATAAAGTAAAGGTGATGGTGAGCATATTTGGCCGCTCCACGCCTGTAGAGTTGGATTTTTTACAAGTCGAATTGGAACAGTAGGTAAACAATAATGGCAAAAAAAATAATCGGAACAATCAAACTCCAAATTCCCGCCGGCAAGGCGAACCCATCCCCCCCGGTTGGTCCGGCTCTCGGACAACATGGTGTGAACATCATGGAGTTTTGCAAAGCATTCAATGCAAAAACACAGGATAGAGAGGGATTGATTATCCCCGTCATCATTACGGTTTATGCCGATCATTCTTTTACTTTTATCACAAAGACGCCGCCTGCCGCCGTGTTGCTGAAAAAGTCGGCAGGTATAGAAAAAGGATCCGGTGAGCCAAACCGCAATAAAGTTGGCAAGGTCTCCAGAGCTCAGGTTCTGGAAATTGCCAAGACAAAGATGCAGGACCTGAATGCAAATGATGAAGAAATGGCGACTCGAATTATCGAGGGGACTGCCCGAAGCATGGGTCTTGTCGTCGAGGGCTGAGATCGGAGTTTTTTCGTTTATTTATTATTGGAGTTGTGATGAAACACAGTAGACGATATCAAGATAGCGCGGTAAAAATAGACCGGCGACGAATGTATACCTTGAATGACGCATTAGAGGCTGTCAGAGAGGTTGCCACAGCCAAGTTTGATGAATCGATAGATATGGCTGTACGCCTCGGTGTTGATCCTCGAAAAGCAGATCAGATGGTTCGCGGCACGGTTATTCTCCCGCATGGCACTGGAAAGCAAATCAGAGTATGCGTCATTGCCAAGGGCGAAAAGGAAAAAGAGGCCAAGGATGCTGGGGCCGATTATGTCGGTTCCGAGGACATTGTTGAAAAGATACAGGGAGGCTGGCTCGAGTTTGATTCCGTTATCGCCACGCCTGATATGATGGGGCAGGTCGGAAAACTCGGACGAATTCTTGGACCTCGCGGACTGATGCCTAATCCCAAGACAGGAACAGTAACATTTGATGTGGGACAGGCTGTCACAGACGCCAAGGCAGGTAAAATTGATTTTCGAGTGGATAAATACGGCATCGTGCATACAGCTGTAGGAAAAAAATCCTTTGAGGTGGCAAAATTGGTAGATAATATTCGAGCGTTTATGGATGTGATAAACCGGCTGCGCCCATCTACCGCAAAAGGTATTTATATTAAATCATTGACTGTTTCAAGTACGATGGGACCGGGCGTTCGGATTGATAAAAATACGGTAGCTGAAGCAGTATAAATTATATTTGAATTGGTGAGTGAAGGAATATTGTCATGCCACAACCTGCAAAACATAAAAAGGTCGATCATATCAGCGCAAGTCTGGCTGAGGCAAAAAGTATATTTATGACGGACTTTAGCGGACTCTCTGTTGAAGATATAACCAGATTAAGGCGAGAGTTTCGTAAAGCGCATGTGAATTATATCGTCGTTAAAAATACACTGGCCAAGTTATCCGCTGAAAAAACCGGGAAAGACGTTCTGATACCCTATTTGAACGGACCGACGGGTTTGGCTCTTGCGCTTGATGATCCGATTGCACCCAGTCGGATCATTTATGATTTTCATAAAAACCAAAAAGAAGATAAAAAACCTAAAATAAAAGCGGCTCTCGTTGAAGGACAGCTACTGGACCAAGAAGGTGTTGAGGAAATACGTCAGATTCCGTCTCGAGAAGTGCTTCTTGCGCAAGTGGTTTCGGGAATAGCAGCTCCCATATCGGGATTTGTCGGTGGATTAAAAGCCATTTTGAGCAAGCTTGTTTACACTTTAGATGCAATTAAAGAAAAAAAAGAATCATAAGTCATTATCTATGATATAATTTAAATGGAGGCAAAGATGCCTGAGAAAGACGCAGCAAAAGTCGAAAAAGAGGAAAAA
>JAFGEC010000709.1 GCA_016931775.1 Candidatus Zhuqueibacterota bacterium
AACACCCCATTCAGTTTGAACGTATTTACCATTGGTTACACGGCTGATTGTTGAAATGTCCATTCCGATTTCATCGGCGATATCCTTAAGAATCATCGGTTTCAGATATTCCGGACCATATTCGAAAAAATCGGCCTGTTTTTCAACAATAGCCTCCATCGTCCTTAAAATTGTTGCCCTTCTTTGATGGATAGAATTTATCAACCATCTGGCAGATTCCAAACGCTGCCGGATAAAATCCCGTGTCTCCTTTGTCGTATTTTTACGATCGAGCATCATTTTTTTATACCGGTTGTTAATCCGCAGTTGCGGTACGTTCCAATCGTGCATAAAAATTTTCAACTCACCGTCTTCATTTCGCACTTCTAAATCCGGAACGATGTAATGATTCTCAAAAGAAAGATAGCCTTCCCCCGGTTTGGGATTTAACTTGGTTATATGTTCAATTATTTCATCGATATCCGACAAACTCACTACAAGTTGTTTGGCCAGTTTTTCAAATCTTTTATTTTTAAAATCATCATAAAAATCACGTATGGTTTGAATAGCGAGTTCATGCTTTGGTTTCTGGTCCAATAACTGTATCAGCAGGCATTCCTGCAGATTTCTCGCTCCAATTCCGGGTGGATCAAAAGTTTGTATCAGACTTAATATTTTTTCCACCGAGTCAACACTCATATCCAGATTTGTGGCGACAGACTCGACTTCTACAGTAAGATATCCGACATTATTGATATTCCAGATAAGATATTCACCAATCAAAACCTCATCAGATTCCAGTTTAATCATATGCAATTGCGAAAGCAGATGATCCGTCAATGTCTCCTGAGATACTTCCGGCCGTTCATAAATCTCGGCATCTTTTTCTCTTGGTATCTTAAATTCGAACGCTTCCTCGTCGTTGAGAATATCCTCCCAATCAATCTCATCTGTTTTTTCTTCCGGTTGATCTTCATCATCTTCTTTTTTAAGCTCGATACTCTGATCCGGAATTTCCTCCTGTTCTTGCTCGAGCTCATCCTCCATTTCAAGCTCAAGCAGTGGATTTGTTTCCAATTCCAGTCGGATGCGTTGCTCCAAACTCAAAATAGGAAGCTGCAACAGTGAAGACAATAATACCTGTTGAGGTGATTGCTTGAGTTGCAAATTCAAATGTTGCGTTAAACGAACCATTTCATGTCTCCGTCACCCATAGTTAATTTTTCCATACACCTCATATCTACCCTTGATTATTTATCTATCTAATCGAAAATTATCACCGAGATATAATTTGCGAGCCTCCGGATCATCAGCAAGAAATTCCGCCGTTCCCGACTTGAGTACGACACCATCAAATAGCAGATAGGCTCTCTCTGTGATTGAAAGGGTTTCATGAACATTGTGATCGGTAATAAGGACACCGATATTTCTATTTTTCAAATCTCTTACAATTTGTTGTATATCTTCAACTGCAATCGGGTCGACTCCGGCAAAAGGTTCATCCAATAGAATAAATCTGGGTTCAGTTACGAGCGCCCTGCAAATTTCCACCCGTCTTCTTTCGCCACCGGAAAGCGTATTGGCTCGATTATGAGCCAGATGCGAAACCCGCAGTTCTTTCATCAATTTATCCGCCTTTTTCCGCTGTTCAGATTTGGGCAATGAAAGTGTCTCTAAAATCGCCAATAAATTTTGTTCCACTGTAAGTTGCCGAAACACAGAAGCTTCCTGCGGTAAATACGATATACCCATACGTGCACGCCTATACATGGGCAGACGGGTTATATCACGATCATTCATAAAAATACGACCTCTGTTCGGCCGGATCATACCTACAATCATATAAAATGTGGTCGTTTTTCCGGCGCCATTAGGTCCAAGCAGTCCAACAATCTCACCTTGCTGAATGTCGATACTGACTTTATTAACGACTGTCCTTTTGCCGTATATTTTTACCAGGCCTTCACAGCCCAGAACCGGGTGTACCGCCATCATTCGCCGTTTCGATTTTTAATTTTTCAAGCACCTGCAGCAATTCCTGACGAATTACTTTTTCGTTGCGTTTCGGATAAAAAGCACCTTCCGACACACTGGGTGAGCTGGAGACCTCAACATCCGAGACTCTACCGTCTCTAAAATATATTTTTAAAAAATCACCGAGTGTTTTATTCAATCCTTTTTCATTTCCTTTTTCAATGACATGATAAAAACTTGTCGCTCTTCCTTTTACCGTCACTGAATCAATCTGATTGTCACTCAAAAATACCAGGACATCTTCACCTGTCAACGCGTCGTACGGGATATTCATATTGGCTACTGTATCATTTTTCGAGATGACGATAGCGTTGTTTACGATATGGATGGCACGGATGTTCCTGTCTTTCAATAAAAGCTCAAGAGTATCACCAAACAAATAATTACCTGTCTGCTCGGCTCGCGGTTCCACCTGCAGGATAATGAGGTCGCTGTTTCTCAAAAATTCCAGTTCACCACAAAAGGCAGCAACACTATCCTTATTAACCTGAACCTGATCGATGACCCGAATGGTATCACCATCCGATATCATCTCCATTGTTTTTCCCGTTATGGCCAGCTCCTCCTGTTGCAACGAATCCAGTTGTACAAAACGTGGTTGGCCTGTCATTTTTGCATAGCCCGTCCTCCGGTAGTAATCGGCATGCACGCCACTCAGCCGGTAATTTTCCACCGTATCTGCAATAACCACATGGCCGTCTGCAACAGCTTTGTCCTCCTTTTCATAATACAAAACCTGATCGGCCGTTAATGTACGCAATGAATCGACAAGGCGGACATTTTGTTGTGCATGAGCGACTCGATTCTCTTCATAATACAAAACGATATCAGCCATCAGCTGCTTTTCCGAGTCGAAAATATGCACATTGCCCTGCAGTACATATCTTCCTTCCTGCACATATTGCAATGCTTGATCGCAATTTAGTAATGCCTCTCCCTGGCGAAACTGTACATTGCCAATAAAGCGCCTGATATAATCCTTTTCTCCGGCAAAGATATCGGCTTTTACCAGCTCAAGTTTTTCATTTTGCGAAAAAGTAACGGAGATTATAAAGAACAAAATATACAAAGGCCGACATACGTTCATGAATCGGTATCCAAGCTATCCGTATGGGCTTTTATAGAATCCGGAAGCTCGTCTTTCGGCTTCTTCCAGCGCTCCCCGGAAAGGTCGATACCTTTATGTGCCTTTCCATGGGGATTTTTAATGATATAATTATTCAACTGCGGATCCGATTCAAAACCGGTACCGTACATTGTGTCACCCACAGCACGGGTAAACAGAACATCCACATTGGAAATGATTTTATCGATGTTCTGGTCGTAATACACCTCCTCAGTATACAAAGTCACACCACTGTCAGATACAACGACAACGTTTCCCATTGCTTTGACCAAATTGGTTCGTTCATCCATTTCGCCTTTTCGTGCGGTGAGCCGTGATGCGTGTTGACCTTCCATATTATAAAAATCAACCATAACGTTCTCATCGAATTCATATATTTTTTTTTCAGCATAGTGGAGCATGTGACCATAATTGACGACCGCCTCTTTATGGCCCTTATTCATACTGGTCACCGTAGAGTTCCACATTTCCTGATCCGGAACATCTTTTTTGCCGGATACACCCGAAGGTGGTTCCTCACGTTCACAGGCCGCAATTATAAAAATCAAAAGAAATATTAAAGCCAATAAATTTTTCATTAACTTTCCGTCGGTGTTTTTTTCCAGCGTTCATGCATCCACACCCATTGGATTGGATGCCGTCGAATTGTTTCCTCATAAACGTCCGAGCAACGCTGGACGTTCGGTATCAGACCTTGGTTAAAATCAAAAATTACTTCCTTGCCGCAGACCACTTGATATCTCTTTCTGTCAGTCAAATGCATGAATATGGGTACAACCGGTATTCCTAGTTTTTCCGCAAGTTCGACAGGACCTGATGCCGTATGCGCCGGTTTGTTAAAAAAATTAACAAATACACCCTCCACGCTGGTATCTTGATCGATCAACATCCCGATAATACCGCCCTTGCGCAGGCTGCGCAAAATTTCTCTTGTAGCCTTACCGCGGGCAATGTTGGTATATCCGGCACTGTTCCGCGTTTCGACGATCATTTTATCCAGCCGCGGATCGTATGCGGATCGTCCAACGACCTTTAACGGATATCCGTTCTGCGCCATCCACGCGCCCAGCAGTTCCCAGTTACCAAAATGCCCTGTCAGAGCAATGACTCCTTTACCTTTCTCCAGTGCCCTATCCATATTTTCCATTCCTTGGGCTGCGATAAGTTCATCCAACTGCCGGCGGCGTATATATAAAGGAATTCTAACAGCATCGACGATTACCGTGCCAAAATGGAGAAAAACCTTGCGCGCCATTTTATAGATGTCTTTTCCGTTTTTCTCGCCGCCGAAAGCCCACGTCAGGTGTCGAATTGTCTTTTCACGTTCTTTTCTTGCAGCATAAAAAGCAATCCACGCAAGGCAAGACATTTTTCCGATACCTATTCTGCGAGGTATGATGCGAATAATTTTTACAAAGAACGCGATAATGATGTAAATAAACCAGTTTTTAATTTTTTTCCGATATTTCACTTGCTTTCAATTCCAGCTTCAAGCAGATCGTGGATATGAGCCATTCCAACAGGAATGCCATCTTCATCCACAATGACAATTTGCATAATATTCAGACTTTCAAGCACATGCATGGCTTCTGAAGCCAGGCAACCTTTTTGCACCACATGAGGATGCGCGTTCATGATATTTTCCGCCGTAAGACTGTTCACATCAATGGGATTTTGCAAAAGCCGTCGCAAATCACCGTCGGTAATAATCCCGGCCAACTTTTGTTCTGGACTGATAACACATGTACAGCCAAACCGTTTCTTTGATATTTCCAGTATCACCTCTTTAAACGGCGCTTGTAGCGGAACCCGAGGAATCTTATTTTTGGTAAACATAATATCGTCAATTTTTAGCATTTTTTTCCCCAGCGCACCGCCGGGATGCAAAAAACAAAAATCCTCAGGTTTAAAATTTCGTTTTTCCAGCAAAGCAACAGCAAGCGCATCACCCATTGCCATGGCTGCCGTTGTACTCGCGGTTGGTGCCAGATTGTTAGGACAAGCTTCCTGCTCTACACCCACATCCAGAACCACATCACTTCGTTCCGCCAGAGAGGAACGCACATTACCGGTAAAGGTGATTATTTTTGCACCTATTCTTTTGAATAACGGCAAAAGCAATGAAATTTCGCCCGTATTTCCGCTTTTTGAAACACATATCACGACGTCATGTTTATGGACCAGACCGATATCGCCATGTAATCCTTCAGTGGGATGCATAAATATCGCCGCCGTACCGGTGCTCGTCAATGTGGCGGCAATTTTCGTTGCAACGATTCCGGATTTACCGATACCGGTAACAATCACCCGACCCTGACATTGATATATTATATCGACGGCTTGTTCAAACTGAGGGCCAATCCGGTCAACCAGTGAGGCAACGGAGTCACTCTCAATTTGTAATACACGTTTTGCACTCTCCAGTACACTCATTTCTTTTGTCATTCCAGGTAATTTCAATCTATATGCGTTTTTTTATTTCGGGATCGGTACAACACCTTCGATCATTATTAACAACGAATCGGATGCCGTCTTAACCGAAGGAATGGTACGGTAGGCGATAGCCCGGATTTTTTTACGGCCGGTCATCCCATCCAATAACAGGATCTGTTCATAGGGGGAACTGGGATCGCTGCCGATAAATTTACCGTCACAGTAAAACTCGACTCGATTGATAAATTCGACCGGTGCGGCCTGGGCTTTAACAGGTATGTGACCGAGTCCCACGAAAACATCTCCGTTCCCGGGATATGTAATAAAAACACTGGGCTCGCGGTTTTCCAATACTGTAATGGTCAAAGACTCTACTGCTTTGCCCTCATTCTTGTCATGCACAGCTACTTCAATACGATATCTTCCTTCCTCTCCCGGTGCGACCCACAATGCCGTTGCGCCTGATTTACTTATAAAATAACCGCCCGTAGCACTCCAGGTATAGAACAACTCATCTTTGTCCGGATCCGATGCTTCTACTGATATTTCCAGGGTATCACCGACAAAGACATACGAAGAATCAGCTGAAAATGTCATATCCCTGATGACCGGATCCCGGTTTGCCAGTTGCTCGACCACGCCGCATTTTAGTATCACCAAACACACGGCGAATATTAAAAGATGGCTCGGTTTCATGCTATTCTGTCCTGTAATTATTATAACTTTTTTATGCCCAAAACATGGCCGGTACGCGAACTTTGTATCAGCAAAAAAACGGCTATTCGCGGGCTCCAGTAAGCCTGTAAATCGATCGCCTGGTCAACCTGACGGATTTCACCCGTTTTAATCGAACTCCAAGTATCAACCGGCGAAATGCAGCGTACCAAAAGCCTGAAATTTTGAGATAGATCGTCCGCAATAATGGCAATAACCGCTAAATCGGAGGCATTATCTGGCCCCAAACGTGCGATATCGGCGGTGATTTTTAATTGGTCATCTTGAATACTGAATTGACCTTCGATGGTAAAATAGCAGTTAAAAGCCAACTCTTGCTGCATCTTTTCGTTATAACGCTGATATGCCGATTCCGGACTGGAGGCGCCCTGAACGCGGTTCGCACTGCCGTCGAAAAAAACGTCGGGAATTCCCTGTTCGGTTGAGACAGGAACAAAAAAATTGTATCGGCTCAGACTGGCATCCAGGGCCAGTGGATCGGTTCCTGATGTTTTGGCAATATGATGTTCCAGATAGACAAGGTCCTGGGAATCATATTCGCGTATCAAACGCTCAAGGCCGGAGACGGCATAATCGACAACAGAACCGGCTGAATCATTAATAAATGCTTCTACCAAAACCGTCATTTCGCGAGCACTCTCCGGATTTTTCGGATCCAAGGGATTGGATCGTTCCAGTTCCGCACATGCGCAGAAAACCAGAATAACAAAGTATAAAGTCGTTTTCTTCATCGGCTTATCGTCAATAATATTCCCATCGATTGAGACGGTGCATCATAATACGGCAGAATAGAAAAAGTGCCAGGTACTGTCCGGTGCGCAAAAATCTTGTTGTTGTCGCTGTTGCCATTCAAATACAGGACGAAACCGGTAACAAAAATGGCGGCAGACGTGCCGATCAACACATTCCGCAACTGATAATTTTGCCGCGCTTTATCATAATTATCATCAAAATCAGCCAACAGTTTTGCAGATTGATATTTATCATAATGGTGGCGGTAACTGTCGTGGAACAGATAGCCTGCAATACCTGTACCAATACCGGCGGCAAAAATCCATGGCGTACGATAATTCCGTACCAACTCTCGTTCTTTCCGTTGCCCCTGGCCCAGCAGGTTGTGCTTGATATTAAAAGCGAGTAACCGCAGCATGGGATCGATTGCCGATACAGTCGGACCGGTCACTTTTTCTGCAAACACCTCACCGGTCTCTGTGTGAATCATATGCACATCGATTCGAATCCGGTCCCCTGAACGATTTATTTCACCAGTGAGGACAAATTGTGCACCTAACAGTTTCCCGACCTTTTGGGCGTTCTCGGAATCAATAATGCCCGTTTGGCCGAGAGCCTGTTCCTGAAGTACGGCATTTAATTTGGAACGCTCCACCAGGGTAATGCCACCCAAAAGAGACAATTCCGTTTTTAACAATTCGGGGACGCGGTTTTCGAGCGCAAAATTTTGCGTGTTATTGACAAAATCGGATATAGCCATAGTAATATTTTGTGCGAATCCATTGAAAAAAGCAACGGCAATTAACAAAAAAATGATTGTTATTTGTTTCATCATTTACTCTACCGGCCAATTTTTTGCAAGTTCGACACGCAGCTGATCGATTTTTTTAACCTGTATCAGCAGGTTTTCTAATTTTTGCAGAGGCCACATGCTGGCGGCATCACACAGGGCATTTTGGCAGTCCGGATGGGTCTCAATAAAAACCGCATGACAACCGGCAGCAACTGCAGCACGGGTTAACGCTGGTACAAACTCGGGATTTCCTCCGGCAGGATCGCTGGAAGATACGCCATATACCCGAATGGCATGCGTCGGATCGATAATAACAGGATAACCCAAATTCTGCATCACCACCAGCGAACGAATATCCACAACAAGATTATGATAGCCGAAAAAGGAACCTCGCTCCGTTAATAAAATCTGCCTATTGCCTTCCTCATTTATTTTAGTGATGACATTTTGCATATCATGAGGATCGAGAAACTGGCCTTTTTTCACATTAATCGGTTTGCCGGTTCGGGCTGCGGCAACAACAATGGTTGTCTGCATGGAAAGATAAGCAGGAATC
>JAFGEC010000710.1 GCA_016931775.1 Candidatus Zhuqueibacterota bacterium
GATGATGGTTCGACGGCCACCGGTGTACTGACATTCAACGTGACAATCACACCGCCGCTGATTCAGGGCAAGGTGACCGACAAGGCTTCGGGCAATCCGATTCCCAATGCTGTGGTCGCAGCAGTACCCAAAGAGGGTGAAGAAATATTCAGTTTTACCGACACGAACGGTGATTATAAAATGGCCGCAGAACCGGGTAGTTACAAAGTAATGGCGTTTGAATTCATCAATTCCGAACATATGCCGTCGGACTCTGTTGACGTTACGGTAGGCGCCGGGCAGTCTGTCACACAAAATTTTCAGCTGGAAAAATACAAAGCTTTTGTGGAAGGCACCTTGAAAAAAGAAAACGGCACAGCCGTTCCCGGAATCAGGGTCATGGGCGGTAATATTGAGAGTGAAGATTTTACCATGGCAACCAGCACGGCAGAGGGATATTATAAAATCGGCGTTGTTCCCGGCCGTGTGGCCGTGATGGTTTCCAGTATGTTTAATATGGATGTATGGCCTGCCGATTATTATGTCGATCCGGAGGCGGACACACTGGATGTGGCAAACGGACAGACACAGACACGAAATTTTGTTTTCAAACAGCACACCAGTTTTATCACCGGAAAATGTACCGCCGACGGTCAACCGCTGCCGGGTGTGGAGATAAATGCCATGACATTCGACATGACAGGATTGGCATATTATACGACATTTTCCCAACAGGACGGTACTTACAGGCTGGGCGTAAAACCGGGGAATATCACCATGATGAGTGCAACCAAAGACGGCTATCAAGTCGTGATGCCGGAAAACGGTATGTATATGGGCATCCAGGTTAATCCCAACCAGACGGTGACGGGTATGGACTTTGGTCTGACGATGGCCGAGGCGGGCAATTCCATATCCGGCCGCGTCACTTTTACGAATGGTACCCCTGCTTCCAACGTATATGTGGTTGCCGAAAACTGGAACGATGATGAATTGGGAAAAAGTTTTTTGACCACTTTTACCAATGGCAACGGCGAATACACCTTTATGCCCGAATTAACGGACGAGTGGAAAGTCGGTGTCTTTAAACAAGGTTACAGTTCCGAACCGGCTATGCGTTACGAAACGCTGTGGCTTGGCCCGGTGACCGGCGCTGATTTTGTCCTGAGCGAAGGCACAAGTGTCAGCGCACTTGCGGATGGGCTTTTGCCACAGGAATTTTACCTGGAACAAAATTATCCCAATCCGTTCAAGCCCGGTTTCAACACCAGTATGACAAAAATAGGCTTCTTTTTGGCAGAACCGGCGCAAACGGATATTATGATCTATAACGTGATTGGACAACTGGTATACCAAACCAACAAAGGCACACTGACCCCCGGAAAGCACAGTGTAACATGGAATGGACGTGACTTGAACGGCGAGCTGGTACCGACGGGTATGTATTTCTACCATGTCAAAGCCGGCGATCGTGTTCTGAACAAACGTATGATTGTGATCCGCTAGTATTTTTCAACCATTTAAAAAAACCTCCCGGATTTCCCCCCGGGAGGTTTTTTATTTTGTCCCATCATGAGTCAGTGCAAACGCGAGATAAACCATACACACCAATCCTAAAAACGCAGTCAGGAGTAAAAACGTTTTTTCGGGAAGACCCAGAAAATAATCCACGGCTGAAAGCCCAACGATGAAAAACACGGTTGCATAAAGATTGATACCCATTCCGCCAAAAATCAATAATGCACCCAGACGGAACTGCTTGCCCGGCAGCAGCGTTCCGCCGATCAGCAGCATGGGCACAATAATGAGCGTATCGGCCCAAACATATCCCCAGTCGAACAGGCCGAATGGTAATTTTGCCATTTCTGTTTCTGCGGTCAGGGGCTGTAACAACTTGCCGGTCTGGGTAAAAAGGAACAAAAAGCCGTAAAAAATTGCTAAAATGGATACGATACGGCGGATTGTGAGTGTTTTTGACGGAATTTTTCCTGTCGGCATGATTTTATCCTTTTATTCATAATGATACAGTTCGAATCTTTGAATGAAAAAACCATCCGCCAATAAAATACGGATATGCCTTCCCTGATGGGTTTGATCACCGTTTAAATGCCGTATGACTGTCCACTGATTATTTTCAAACCTCCCTTCTTCCGCTTTTAAAATCCCGACATTTAATTCCGGATTCTTAACGTATTTATATGTTAAAACAACCCCCGAACCTGCCAGATAAAATTCTTGTTCACCGGTTTGAACGATAATTGCCCCTGTCGATTCCCAGTTTTCATTTCTGCTCTCGGCTTCATAACCCAGCGTATAACTGTGTTTTGCGGTAAACTCATAGTCGCCGAGCTGGAAAACACTTTCCTGTGTTTCTTTATCGAACAATACGCCTTCCATTCTGTGTTTTCCGTGATTGGCTGTAATGACAGGCGTTAGTTGATTGATTAAATGATAAAATTTTCCCAATGACTCATCATCTGGTTTTCCTGTCGATTCAATAGAAAAAGGTGAAAAACCGATAGCTTCATAATGCCCGAATATAAAAGCCGCCTTGGCCGCAACCGTGTTATCAAAACGATGTTCGGGAATAAACAGAGGATTGCCTTGGCGGGTGTAGAGATCGCTCCAGTGTTCAATATTGGGAAAATAAAAATCCGGTGACAAAAAATCAATGGAGGGCCCGCCCGCTATCCATACATCCATCAGATGCGGCAGAGGTCCCGCACTCGGATACCCTGAACCCGGCAGTCTTCCCGGCCGGTTTAATGCGGCATTGACAAAC
>JAFGEC010000711.1 GCA_016931775.1 Candidatus Zhuqueibacterota bacterium
AGTTTTTTACCTGAAACAAATGGCCCAGATGTACGCGGAACTGGAGGATTTCAAATCGGCGGACAAGGTTTTGGCGGATTGTGCCAAAAAAGCCAAAGACGATCCGGACATTCCCCTCATTCAGCAGGAAATCGATGCGCTGCGCGAGCTGGCGGCAGAAACAAAAGGTGACGGCAAAGGCATGGCGGCCGATAATCCCATATTTTTTGAGAGTGTAAAAGAACCGGAATCCGGTGTGCTGCTGCAAAACTATCCCAATCCCTTCAACAACTCCACCGAAATCCAATACACTCTCCCCCAGGCGGCCACGGTGACCCTCCGGATTTTCGATATCACCGGACGGCTGGTGCGCATCCTGGAAAATGCACGCTATTACGAGGCAGGCCCGCACCGGACCATCTGGAACGGCCTGGATGATAACGGCCGCCCGGTCGCATCGGGCGTGTATTACTGCCGGTTACAATTCGGCGGTCCGTGGCGGAATTTGAAATTGTTGGTTTTGAAATAAGAGTTACCGGCGTTGGGGCGGCCCTGAAAAACCACCGTTTTTCGGACGGCAACGACGGATGAATAAAAGTCTTGTCTCAGTCATACCGTCCCAGCGCCTCCAGTTTTTGCGTTAAAAATGAAAAGTGATTTTTCACGTAATATTGCCGCATATCACTCGCCAATAACGAACCAAGCGTGACTTTGAAATCTTTGGCCTTGAATCCTTTAATCTTGTTGATCAACTTTATAACATCATTTTGTGAAAGGTCCGGCAAAGATATTCCCCGTCGCAACAAAAATTCGAGGTCAAAACCGTCACGAATCTCGTTACGGTCCAAAAGCGCTGCGATCTTGTTCTTCATGGATTGGTTCAATGTGAGCGCCTTCAGCAGAACCTGTTTTGTACTAAATTTTGAAAAGGCAATTTTTTCCTCGAAATCACAGTTTTTGATTTCCTTTCTGATTTCAATTTTTAGACGCAATGGAAAATCTGCGGAACGTATTTCGAATAAAACAGTACAGTGTTTGATTTGTGCATCTGTCACATTATACTCATTCAAAAGAAATTGCTGAAATTTTTCATACAATTCTATGGGTGGAATTTCTTTAATTCGCCAAAAATCAAGATCGACTGAGTAGCGATCAAGTTCGTGACACAACCGAAGCATACTTCCGCCACCGAAAACCAGAGATCCTAACAATCGCTGACTTTGAAGTTTCTCCAAAACTTCTATTTCAAAAATTTCATGTCTCTTGAAAATATCCATTTGCTTTAATAAATATTTGGGTTTTTTCCGGAAACGCCAGAATCAATTGTCTGACTTTTAAAAAATCAAATTTATCAAAATCAATAGATGAAAGATCCATACTATACCTTCCAAGGGACATCAGGTACATGGCATCCAAAAAGGCCTTTTCAGGTGACGCGATAAAAAATCCTCGTTTTCTCGCAAAATCAAAAAACAATAACTTGTTGATTTTTGTAAAATTAAAAACCGTTTGCTCGACGGTCACTGCTTTTGTTCGTTTAAGTGCAATTGATTCAATAAATTCCCTCTGCACCTGGGTCGTCATTTCATAATATGAAAGCGCACTCATTAGAGAAACATACGATGGAACCTGAATAATATTTGCCAGTTGAAATTTTTCTTCCCGTTCCAGCGCCATCCAGAATACTGACTCGTGCCGGTCAATAATGCGAGAACTAAATTATCCGACACTTCACGTGCGGGAAAGCTTGCGAGCACCGCTCAGCGGGGTGAGGATCATACCTTTGCAGCGGCCTGTTTATCGTTCCGTTTAAAGGGAAAGGACCAGCAGGCCGCTGCAAAGGTATAGCCGGAGCCGTCCATAAAAATAAAGCCGCCGGATTGCTGCAAATATAAGGTTTTTAAGAATACTTGTCCGTAACTGAGGTTTTACGAAAGATTTCTTTTACCGGTTGTTTTTCTGCTCAATTCTTATTACATTTCCCCATGCAAACACCCAGTCTCATCGTCAGTGACGGGCACGGCAATGTGTTCGACATCCCCGGGCTGCAAATGGCGGCCAGGCATTTGAATCGCCGGCTGGTTCCCGATGAAAAGGAACTTTTACCCATGCCCTACGGCAGTTCGCTGTACGAGCTGCCGGACCGTATTGCCATAGGTTACGATGGACACCGGCGGAAATTTATCCCGGTTACGGAATATAACGGCAAGGCGGTCTGGCCGGTTGCCGCTTTTATGGCACCCGCTTACACGCATCTTTACCATGCCGCATTTACAAAAAAGGATAAAACCTCTCCCCTGCCGCTGTTCGCCTACACGGCCGTGGGCTGGCGGGAGGATAATTTCTGGGTCTGCGGTATTCGGGTCGACAAGGACATACGCCAGGACGCGGCCCATTTCAACCTGGAACTGATCGAACAGGGAGCGCAAAAGTTTCTCGCGATTTTCCCCGAAAACCGGCTGGTACGTCACTTGGTGGATCACTGCGTTCGAACCTACCATTGTCCCGCCGCACAAAACATGGTGATGGAACGCTGGGAATGCCCGCTGCCCACCAGTCCGTCATGCAATGCCGCCTGTATCGGCTGTATTTCAAAACAGGAATCCGGCGGCATCCCGGTGACCCAAAACCGTTTAACCTTTGTTCCCCCGGTTGAGGATATCGTCGAGCTGGCCGTGCGGCACCTGGAGACGGCGCCGTCGGCCATCGTCAGTTTCGGACAGGGTTGTGAGGGGGAACCGCTGCTGCAGGGAGACATTATCGAGGCGGCGATCCGGGGAATTCGTAAAAAAACGAAAAAAGGCACCATCAACATCAACACAAACGCCTCGAAGCCGCACATCGTGGAACGGTTAAACAAAGCCGGCCTGGACAGCATACGCGTGAGCCTGAACAGCGCTAAACCCGACTTTTACAACCTTTACTTTCAACCCCGCGGTTATGATTTTCCCGACGTTCTCGCATCCTTGGACGTCATGCGGCGCTATAAAAAATGGATTTCTTTAAATTATTTTATCTTTCCGGGCCTGACCGACCAGCCGGAGGAGATAACATCCCTGATCGATATTCTGAAAAAATACCGCGTCGATTACATTCAAATGCGCAATCTCAATATCGACCCGGACTATTATTGTGAAAAGCTTGGATTAAACGGCAGCACCGGTCCTCCGGTCGGCATGCTCGGCTGGATGGAGCAGATTAAAAAAGCGGTGCCGTGGATCCGGTTCGGCTATTATAATCCACCGAAAGAAAACTGGTAAAAAATGACCGGCGTTTAATATCGATGTTTTATTCATTGTCTTTACATAAAATCAAGTGGCTGTAAAAAGATGTTCATCATTCTAAAAGGAGAAAAACCATGAAAAAACTGTGTTTACTGGCGGTACTTGTTTTTGTGGGCCTGAATGGCTGCAGCAAGGCTCCCGCTCCCAAAGCCGTTATGGAGGCTTTTGAAGCCAAGTTTGCAAATGCTCAAAACGTTAAATGGGAAATGGAAGAGCAAAACAAATGGGAAGCGGACTTTGCCCTGGACGGAAAAGAATTCTCAGTGTGTTTTGATGGTTCCGGACAATGGCTGGAGACGGAACAAGAGATGACAAAGGAAGACCTTCCGGATACTGTGCTTCAAATTCTTTCCGCGCAGTTTCAGGATTTCGAAATCGAAGAAGTGGAAAGCGTTGAAACGCCCGAAACAAAAGGCTACGAACTCGGAATCGAAACCGGAGGCAAGGCAATCGAGGTTTTTGTCGACGAATCGGGCAAGTTAACCATCAAGGAAGAGAAAGCCGATGATGACGCAGATGAAGATGAAGATGCAGATGCGGCCGCTGATGAAGAAAACAGTGATGAAACAAACGAAAATGAAGGTGATCCCGGAGAGAATTAGTATCCCTGGATTGTAGCCGGATATTTTCCCCTTTGCGGGGTGTAGCAAAAATCCAAAACGTATAAATCCTCTACATCTTTAGGTATTTCAACATTTTAACATCTCTTTTTTTAGCGCCCCGCCGGGGGCGCTATTTTCTTATTTTCAAACCCAGCGAAAAATCGCCGCACTATTTTCGAGTGCCCCTATTATATTGACTTCTGCTACAGTCCTGTATCTTTACCGCACCTGCTTTCCGTTCAGCCTTTTCCCAACTGCTGCGGAGCACGATTTTCCCGCTGATAGAAGCGCCATTAAAAATATCGGACTGCGCCGGAAAGTCAAGCGAGGAGTGAATTTTCCGGCCATCCGTCACAAGCGTATGATCTGGGACATTTTATCGGGGAATTGGAGGACTACAATAATTCCTTCACAAAGATATATTTAGAATCTCCGGGGGCGTAAAAATCCTTTAACACGGCTTCGGCTTGATAAAAATTGTTGAGATAGAACGAACGCGTCGGTATATACTTGTCGCGGGA
>JAFGEC010000712.1 GCA_016931775.1 Candidatus Zhuqueibacterota bacterium
CGGTATTATGGGTGCGCTTCTCATTGTCGGTATCATCTCCGATGCTTTTCGTCCTGCAAATTGCACGGCTATGGCGGAAGTATGTCCTCCGGATAGACGCGCTCGAGGATTCGCTTTAAATCGTCTGGCAGTTAATTTGGGCATAGCGATCGGTCCCGCAATCGGAGGATTTCTTGCCACGGTAAATTACGGGTATTTGTTTTGGATTGATGGCCTGACGTGTATCTTGGCGGGTCTGTTACTGATTTTTATTGTTCGGCGACTGCACGTCGTAAAAGCCGGATCAAATTCCGATAACGTGGTCAGGGGTTTGTCACCCTGGAAGGACGGTCCTTTTTTGACCGTAATGGGATTGCTGCTGGCTGTCGGTATCGTGTTTTTTCAATTATTTAATTCGTGGTCGATTTTTGTGAAAGAATTCTATCATTTGAATGAGGACGGAATCGGTCTGCTCATTGCGATAAACGCGACCTTGATAGTTTTGATTGAGATGCCTCTCATTCACAGGTTGGAGAGAAAAAATACCCTGCAGTTGATGGCAATCGGAAGTATTTTAATTGCCGGCGGATTCAGTTTAGTGATGTTTGGCCGGTCTTTTGGTTATATTTCCATGACCGTGGTTTTGTGGACCATGGGTGAGATGTTACTGTTTCCTATCATCGGTGCATATACTGCCAACCGGGCACCGGATGTTTCGAGAGGAAAATACATCGGTCTTTTCACATTGACATTTTCAGCGGCAATGATTTTCGCTCCGATTTTAGGAACTTGGGTATATGAAAACAAGGGTCCTTACGTACTATGGACGGCAGTCGGTATCATCGGACTTTTGGTCTTTGGCGGATTTCAAATACTGGATGCTCTGTTGGGACGAAAATGTTCCGGAAAACGTGATGCGTTGGAAAGTGTATAGCTGGTGAACCTCATTATTGTTTTTGTTTGGATCTTTAAAACGCGATCTCGTTCCATCCCTTGGTTAACAGCACTTTTTGCCCGGCCCAATGCAATTCACCTTTTACACCGGCCGGCAGGTCTACTATTGCCTCCCGCTTTTTCCCCAATTGTGTAAACGCAACTTTGATCAATCCTTCCGGCGTAGGCATTTGCCCCGTCACTTTATTTATCTCACCCAGAGCCGGTGAAATGATAACCGATTTGAATCCCGGTTGTGCCGGTTCGATACCGCATATTATGGTCAAAAAATCAAAATTGGGGCTGGCACTCCACGCGTGGCAATCGGAACGGCTGTCCACAACAGCTTTACTGCCGATATCGGTTTCACCAAAGGTTGTGAAACCGTATTCCAGCATGCGTCGCCATGGTCCCAGTTGACCCGTGTAAAGATCGCCCAGGCCGGTTTTTTTTAAAGCACGGAACAGGTAAAATCTAAAATACATGGTGCATTGCACCAGCGTGGAATCCGTTAAAACCGTTTTTATCAATTTTTGTTGCTGTCCCGGCTTGGCTGTATTTGTCAAAACGGCCATGATGTTTGTGTGCTGCGAAAACACCCGCTTGTGGGGCGTGTCGGTAAAAAGCTGTTTTTCGTTATCATAACATAAATCACGGACTGCCTTCCGGATCCTTTCCTCTATCCGGCTGCACCTTTCAGCGCGGTCGATTTGGTTCAGTGCATTGTAAATGTCCGCTGCCTTTTGTAAAGCATAAACATATTGCAAGGAGGCCAATGCCGAGTGTCCCGTATCAACACCCGGCGGAACGCCCCATGAATATTCATCCGCCCAGTCCACAAAGTTGAACCATTCCAGTCCGCTGAGCAACCCGTTAAAATCCAGATGGCGTTCAAAGAAATCAAGCACTGCATTCATTCCCGGAATAAAGCTTTGGATGAATGTCAAGTCTTCCCGGTACATATAGTAGTCGTGTATCATATATATCCAGATGAGAGAGAAAGGTGGTATAAACTGGTATACGGCAGACGGATAGCGGCTCTGCGTGATACCATCTGACACCCGTGAATTGTCGAACAGCTCCAGGGCGTTGCGGGCAAGTCTGTCATCGCCGGAAACAGCCATTGAAATCAATGCCTGAATGCGTGTGTCTCCGATGTACTGCAACTGTTCGTAATAGGGGCAATCATAATAGGTTTCCAGCGCACACAATCTGGCTGTCCTCCAGCCCGTTTGCCATATGGCGTTCAGTTCGGGCCGGTCGCTGGTAAATGCGGCGTTTTGAGAAAAGGGATAGGCAGTGAAAATGTTATAAATATCTTCGATGATCAATGGATCGTCTGCGGTTTGGATATCCAGCTCCAAATAACGAAAAGTACGCATCCACAAAGGCCGGAAAACGCGTTCAAATCCGCCATCCCCAATGATTACGTCAAAAATACCGTCAGCGGAGCGTCCGGTGATATCATCCCGGTGTCCTTTGCGTCCGGCAAAGTCGAACAGCGCCTCACAATAGGTTATTTTGATTTTGCTGTTTTTGCCTTTGTTGAATTTGAGTTCAGGATATCCCATCGTGAGTTCGCCACGGTCGAATAAAATGACGGAATGTGTTTGTACCGGTATCAACAACGGTTCGTTGCCCGTGACAAAATCATCCGGTACGTGCACATTTTTGGCACGCCGTAGCTTTTGAAGACGGTCTTTTCGCTGTTCCATAAACGGGATGTTACGGGGAAACAGATACCACGGCTCACCATGCATGTAACCAATACCAACCCCACGGCCGAGAAGTCTTGCCCGGCTCCAAAGCGAGTCATCAAATTCACTCTGTTGCCAATTCCAAGGATAAAGCCTGCCGTCGATGCTGTCCCCAGGACAAACAGCGTAAAATCCGTGTACCGTTTTTTCGCCGACCGGGATGGGAAAATATGAGGGATTTTTATATACTTTCCAGTTGCCGTCAGTATTTATGTACTGAAAAGTTTTGTCTTTAACTTGAAGGATAAATGCCGTTCTATATGAATGCTGTGCCACGGGTTTGTATATACCAAAGTTGTATACCAATGCCGCGATGGTATTTTTACCTTTTTTCAAGTGTGCCGCCACATCGATTGTTTCGTACCGCCAGTGAAGCAGGTCTCCGCGCGCAGGGCCGTGGCAAACGTCCACGCCGTTCACATACAACCTGTAGCGGTTATCGGCCGACACGTAAATGAGAAATTGTTCCGGTTTAGTTTCAAGTTGAAAATTGCGTCGAAAATGAAATACACCATATCCTGTACCTTCATCTTCCGGATGATTGATCCACTGTGCCTGCCAGCTGTGTCTCAAATTCTCCCATTCATTATTGACTTGTGAAGCGGTTTCCTGGGCTAAAAGGCCTGTCGAACGGACAAAGAGGAGTAATGAAAAAAATAAGAACCTATTAAGAATCATTTAACCTATCCGGTTTATCTGACATAACACACTTTGGTTTTTTGTTTATAACGGCTGCCCATAGCAGTGATAAAATATATTCCGGAGGGTAATCCCAGCCGATTAAATTCAATTTTTTTTATATTGATCCCCGGTTGATAGCGCTGTTTTGCAATGGCGCCGACCAATCTTCCTTTGATATCATATATGGTTATTTGGATATTATCCGGTCCGTCCAGTACGAGTTCCAGATGCAGAGACGATTTAAATGGATTCGGAAAAGATAAAAGTAAATTATAGTTGTCGGGAACAAATGCCGATTCTGCTCCCGCCGAGGTATTGATATTCATACAAATAAATACAGGAGTTTCGCACAGTTCAGGGATCGTTACCGAAGAAATCTCCGTGTCCGGATTTTCGACTTTCAATTCCGTTTCTTGCCCGATCTCGCTTCCTTCCGGCAGTTTCACCTGCCGGGCGTTTTGAATACCGCCGATTCGGTACACATAGTTACTTATGGTGATACCGCTGTCAGTGGTGGATTTGGGTTTACGGCACCACAAGACGTGGCAAACCGAAGATAGGTCGTCCGGATCGGCAAATGCATAAGAATATACTTCAGGATTTCCATCCCGGTATTTGATTGTTCCGTTGAACTTTTTATTTCCGATCAGTTGCTGGCACGTCGCCAGATAATAGTAAGATAGTTTTGGCTTCAAACCGTGATTTGAGTCGGTGAACAAGCCGCAAGTGGAGTATTGGACGGTGCTCTCACTGTTTGGATCCATGTCCATAAAAATAAATGCCTTTTGCACGCCGTATCCCATCAATAAAAACAGGGAACGCAGCAAATA
>JAFGEC010000713.1 GCA_016931775.1 Candidatus Zhuqueibacterota bacterium
ATTTTCCCGATTGAATTCCCGCAAAAATATTCTTTCGATGACTTTTAATAATTGTAGAAATTATCTTTGACAAAATCAAGCCCTTTTTGTCGGCTTTTAAAAAGAACAGTAACGGAACCGCACCCTGAAACGTTAATCTCTAAATTCCCCGCTTTTTATCCCCAGTTTCCTTATTTTCGATCTCAGCGTATTGGGATTCAATTGTAAAATTGACGCCGCACCCTGTTCACCCTCGATGCGCCCGCGGGTATTTTGTAAAACCGTTTTTATGTGCTTTTTGACCATAACGTCCAGCGGAAGTAATTTATCTGTTCCCGGCGTTAGAACTGAAATATCCGGGTCCGGCCCGCTCTGCATAAAATTCAACCAGCCCAGCGCAGCCGGCACCTGCAGGCCGTCTCCGTCTCCCAGCAGCGCCGCACGGTCGATGACGCTGCCCAGCTCTCTGACATTTCCCGGCCAGTCATACTCCGATAACAGCCGGATGTCCTCCTCCGTCGGTTTTTGCAAAGCCAGACCGAAACGGAGGGCAGCCTTTTCCGCAAAATGTAAAGCCAGAGCCGGAATATCCTTTTTGCGCTCCCGTAACGGCGGCAGATAGATGGGGAACACGGCCAGGCGGTACCATAAATCTTCACGGAATCCGCCCCGGCTGATCATGCCCGCCAGATCCTGGTGGGTCGCCACCACGATGCGCACATCCACATGGGTGGGCGCCGTACTGCCGATGCGCTCCAGCCAGCCGTCCTGGATAATGCGCAACAGCCGGACCTGTCCCGCCGAGGAAAGTTCCCCGATTTCATCCAGAAACAGCGTGCCGCCGTCCGCCCGTTCAAACCATCCCATGTGACTGCTGACCGCGCCTGTAAACGCGCCGCGTTCATGGCCGAATAACTGGGAGTCGATGAGTTCCGAGGGAATCGCACCGCAGTTCACCCGGATGAACGGACCCTTTGCACGGGCGGAAAGCCGGTGGATCTCCCGGGATATCACCTCCTTGCCGGTGCCGGTCTCGCCGAGAATCATGACCGGAACGTCACTTTTCGCCACTGTTCGTACACGCTCCATAACCAGTTTTAATCCCGATTCGGCACCCACCACAAGCTCCTCCAGACCGCCGCGGCGCAAACGCGTCAGCAGGGACCGCTTCTCCGCCTCCGCCGCTTCCCGCAGGATGTTGAGCTCTCTTAACCGGATATCATTTTCCAGCGCCACAAACAGCGGTTCCAGCAGAATCCTGAACATTTCGATGTGTTTATCGGTCAAGGTTTCTCCCTCCCCGGCCACCAGGTATAACAAACCGATGCATCTGCCGTCGCTGCTCAGAGGTCCGATCAAAAACCGGCCTGCCGGAATATCCCTGAAGAGTACATCCGGTGCTGTTTTATCCGGCCGTGTTTCGGAGTAAATGACGATTTGTTCCTTTCGGCACCAGTCGATCAATTGTTGAAAGTCCTTTGCGGAATAGTTTGTGACCGCCGACTGAAGGGTCGAGGCTTTTTCCGCACCCGCCTGCGCAACGGTTTCCAAACGATTTTTGGCCGGATCTATTTTTCGAATGAAAAATTGATCGAGCGGCAAATGCTGCGATAACAATTGGGAAATGTTGAACACGGCCTGCTCGATATCGATTTGACGGCAAGCCTCCCGCCATATATCCACCATGATTCGGAGAAATTTTTCCATGATAATCCGTTATATTTCGTGAATTCCGTTAAATAAAAATGCATATCTTTTAAATATAACAGTTTTTTGGAACAAAAGCAAGTGTTATTTAAAGGTTGTCATGTTTTTATTGAGCTTATCCAGTGCATGGCGTCTGGCACGTCTTTTGCCATCTTTGAAAAAAATGAAAGGATATGTCATGAAAAAAATGTCTGGAGTTTGTGCCCTTGTGATGTTGTGGATCTTTTTGACCCTTATATGTTCTCAGCAGATGGGATACGCAGCCGACCGTGAGATTTTAAACGTCTCTTACGATCCCACACGTGAGCTGTACCGGGATGTCAATGAGGTTTTCATCGCCTACTGGAAATCCGTTCATAATGAAAATATCCAGGTGCGCCAGTCCCACGGTGGTGCCGGTAAGCAGGCCCGGGCCGTGATCGACGGGCTGGAAGCCGATGTGGTGACGCTGGCTCTGGCTTATGACATCGATGCCATCGCACGGATCGCCAAACTGATGCCTGCGGACTGGCAATCCCGCCTGCCAAACAACAGTTGCCCTTATACGTCGACCATTATTTTCCTGGTGCGAAAGGGAAATCCCAAAAACATCCGGGACTGGGACGATCTGGCCAAACCCGGTGTACAGGTGATCACGCCCAATCCCAAAACCTCCGGCGGAGCGCGCTGGAATTTTTTGGCAGCCTGGGGCTATGCGCTGGATAAATGGGGCAAAGACGAACAAAAAGCACAGGAATTTGTCGGCAAAATTTTTAAAAATGTTCCTGTCCTGGATACGGGCGCCCGCGGATCCACTACCACATTTTTACGCGGTATCGGCGATGTGTTTATCTCCTGGGAAAACGAAGCACTGCTTGCGGTGAACAAACTGGGCAAGGAGCAACTGGAAATCGTTGTGCCGTCGGTCAGTATTATGGCGGAACCGCCGGTGACGGTAATGACTCAAAACGCAGAAAAACACGGTGTGACGGATATCGCTCAGGGCTATTTGGAATTCCTTTACACCGAAAAGGGCCAGGAACTGTGTGCCAAACATTATTACCGGCCCTCCATGCCAAACGTACTGGAAAAGTACAAGAATCAGTTTCCCCGGGTCAAAACTTTTTCCATCGATGAATATTTCGGCGGATGGGCGGCGGCACAGAAAAAGTTTTTTGCCGACCAGGGCGTTTTTGATCAGATTTACGGTAATTAATCATGGCAGGTAAAAGAAAAAAATCCGTTATTCCCGGATTCGGACTGACGATGGGCATCACCACCGGTTATCTGGGATTGATCGTGCTTTTTCCGTTGGCTTGTCTGTTTTTTCAAACTCTTGATGTTTCTCTCGACACAGTGCAAAAAACCGTTTTTTCCGGCCGGGCATTGGCGGCATTCGGCCTGTCGTTCGGCGCATCTTTTGCCGCCGCCTGCGTCAATACCGTGTTTGGTTTTCTGGTGGCATGGGTGCTGGTACGGTATACTTTTCCCGGCAGGTTTCTTGTGGACGCCATGGTCGATTTGCCGTTTGCATTACCCACGGCGGTAGCCGGTATTTCTTTGACGTTTTTATACGCTCAAAACGGATGGCTCGGTAAGTTTTTGTATGGGCTGGGTATTCCAAGTGTTTACAGCCGTATCGGTGTATTTATCGCCCTGATATTTATCGGGCTGCCTTTTGTGGTGCGCACCGTGCAACCGGTACTGGTGAATTTCGATACCCAGGTGGAAGAGGCCGCCGCCAGTCTGGGCGCCTCACGCTTCAAGGCGTTTACCCGCGTGATTATGCCCGAGGTTTTGCCTTCCGCCATCACCGGTTTTGCTTTGGCGTTTGCGCGTGCATTGGGTGAATACGGTTCCGTGGTTTTTATTTCCGGCAACATGCCGCATCGTACCGAAATTGTACCGCTACTCATCATGACACGGCTGGAGGAATACGACTATTTGGGCGCACAGATACTGGCCGTGGTTATGCTGGTTCTGTCGTTCTGTTTTTTATTTTTAATTAATTTTCTGCAATACTGGGGCCAAAGACATCATCGAATGCAGGAGTGTGTCGCATGAGTGGAATATCCCAAACACCGGGTAACAGCCGTTCGGTTAACGAATCCTTACCTGTGCGAATGCTGCTGATTTTTACCGCCTTGCTGTTTCTCGTTTTGTTTTTGATTCTACCGCTGGTCGCGGTTTTTTATAACGCTTTTCACGAAGGTTTACCGGTTTATAAGCAGGCGATCACCGACCCGGCGACCATTCATGCGGTGATTTTGACATTTTTGGCGGTGTTTTGTGCCGTGCCTCTCAATTGTGCTTTCGGAGTGGCCGCCGCCTGGGCCATAAGTAAATTCCGGTTCAGAGGGAAAAATGCCCTGATCACTTTGATCGACCTGCCGCTCACGGTTTCACCTGTGGTTTCCGGTACGATATTCATTCTCATTTTTGGCGCCCACGGGCTGCTTGGGCCCTGGCTTTCTGCGCACAATATTAAAATCATTTTCGCCATACCGGGCATTGTATTGGTCACGATTTTTGTCACATTGCCGTTTGTGGCCAGAGAACTGCTGCCGGTCATGACGGCTCAGGGGAATTTTGATGAAGAAGCCGCATTGACTTTAGGCGCCAGCGGGTGGAAGACTTTTCTGCGCATCACCCTTCCCAATATCCGCTGGGGATTGTTTTACGGTGTGGTACTCAGCGTCGCCCGCGCGATGGGGGAGTTTGGCGCTGTTTCCGTCGTCTCCGGCCACATTCGGGGTAAAACAATCACCATGCCGTTGCATGTGGAAATTCTTTACAACGAATATAACTTTGCGGCCGCATTTGCCGTGGCTTCGTTGCTGACCTTTGTCAGTATTATGACCCTGGGATTAAAAAAATATGCCGAGGTCAAAACAGCGCGACAAAATAAAGAACTGGAAGATTTTATGACGGAAAAGAGGATGTTATAATGGGAATACAAATCGAAAATATCAGCAAATTTTACGGTCATTTTACCGCACTACGCGATGTTTCTCTCGATGTTCAGGCGGGAGAACTGGTCGCCCTTTTGGGTCCCTCCGGTTCCGGCAAAACCACTCTGCTGCGAATTATTGCCGGACTTGAAAGTCCCGATGAAGGAAGAGTGATCCTGTCAGGAGAGGATGCTGCGTATAAAAATCCGCGTGACCGCAATGTGGGTTTTGTATTTCAGCACTATGCACTGTTTCGGCATATGACCGTGTTTGAGAATGTCGCATTCGGATTAAAAGTCCGGCCCAGACGTGACCGGTTGCCGAAAAAGGAGATTTTCGACAGGGTTTTTTCACTTTTAAAGCTGGTGCAGCTCGATTTTTTTGCGGCACGTTATCCGGCTCAGCTTTCCGGCGGACAACGGCAACGGGTGGCGCTGGCGCGTGCCCTGGCCGTGGAACCCAAGGTGCTGCTATTGGATGAACCGTTCGGGGCACTGGATGCCCAGGTGCGCAAGGAACTGCGCCGCTGGCTGAAAAAACTGCATGAAAAAATCCATGTCACCAGCGTTTTTGTTACCCACGACCAGGAAGAAGCGCTCGAAGTCGCCGACAGACTGGTGATCATGAACAACGGTGCCGTCGAGCAGATCGGCACACCCGAAGAGATTTATCATCGTCCGGCAAATCCTTTCGTTTTTCGATTTCTGGGTGATGTCAATCTGTTTCATTGCCGTACGGAGAACGGCCATTACAGTTTTATCGGACAGGGCGGCGATATATCTGACAAGGATGGATCCGTTCGCCAGGTTTTTATCCGGCCGCATCTGTTCGATATTTCCCTGACTCCCGGAAACCGGGAATCCATTCAGGGTTCGATCCAGCACATCAATGCGGCAGGTCCGTCGGTCAAGGTCGAGATCGTCAGCGAATGGGGCGGTTCCGTACAGGTCAACATCCCGCAGGACCGGTATCAGCGTCTGGGATTGCAGAAAGGAATGTCTGTTTATCTTATACCCTTACAAATGTCTACTTTTGATGAAACACTGCCAACGGAGGAACAACCATGAAAAATTTATTTTCCGGTTTTTTAATTTCTTTGCTTTTGCTGTCGTTGACTTTTGCCAAAGGAGATGTGCAATTTTGGAACACGGAATCCATCTCGTGCCGGGTAAATAACCGCATCACTTTGACGACGGATCTGGAATACCGTTTTGATGAACGGAATAACAATTACTATCAGCACACCCACGTTTCCGCTGATTACAAGGTGCTGCCCTGGCTGCGTATCGGCCCGGATTTTCGCCAGGTATACACCCGGAAGCCTTATTCCTCGCAGTCCTGGGCCCGGTATACCGAATATATGCCCATGATGCATGCGAGTTTAAAAGCCAAATACCGGCAGTTTGACCTCGGCTATCGGCTGCGCTTCGAGGAGCGGATTTTTGAAAATACCCACGAACAGCTCTGGCGTCTGCGAAACAGGGCCGATATCACTTATGCGCTCACCTTTTTGCCCTTAAACGCTGCAGCCTTTATCGGGGATGAAATCTTTTTGCAGGAGGAAAAAACGGGTGTGTACCGGAACTGGTTTTTCGCCGGCATTCAGGGGCAGATTAAAAAGATTTTCGTATGGCGGGCTTTTTATCAGCTGCAGAGTGAACTCAAATCGGACGTGTGGGATAAGATAAAAATTTTCAGGCTGCAGCTGAAACTGTCGATGTAGGTTCAGTGCGTGATTTAAAGGGGGTTTTTAAAACCACCAGGATTGTCTCATAGGTCGGATGCTCAATATTTACCTTACTTTTATCTCTCATCGTGCATTTTTAAACCACGGAGGATACGGAGAGATAGCCGTAATAAAAGTTCAAGTAATTTTTGTAGATTTCTATCGCGTAAAAAATTGTTGAAAAATTTTAATATTTATTGATTGTCCGTCTTGGGTCCGCTTCGGCTTTCCCGTCCCGCATTGCGGGACGGGACGATCCTCAGCGGGCTTCGCACGCTATCCCGCATGAAAACAAACGGTTCATTCGTCTCCCGCAAAGCGATACTCCCACGTTCACAGTTTCTGTACCCGCTAAGGCCCGCGGGAAAATCGTGCTCCGCAGTCGTTTGAAAAAGTTGGAAAAAATAAAAAGTGTGTTTGTCCCTTACCGGTACGCAAACTTTAAGACTTGTCAATCATCTAGATCTTTCAACCGTGCCTGCCATACAGATCATCTTTATCAATTAATATACGACAAATGAGTACCTGTTCAACCGCAAAGAGCGCCAAGAGCACCGAGAAATTATATCAAACATTATATTTTCTAAATCCCGGGTGTCTGTAAGGCTCTTATAACGCCGGCATGAATAGTACTTTTGCACCCAACACCCGGGGACCGCGCTGCACTCAACCGGGATTACTTGTGAATGACTTGTATCGTTTTAATCGAAAGAGTACTTTGATGTTCGAAAGCGCGGACACCCGGGGTTTGATGAGATGCTTTTTAAAAAAGTTCTTTCCCGTAACTGATGTCTTGCCGTTTTTCTTATAATTTATTAAAAAACAATATTTTAAGCCTGCGCTTTACTCCAGACTGCCCGGCTAAAATCTCTGTGTCTCCGCGGCTCTGCGCGAGGCAAAAAAAATCATACTGAAATGCAGAAACAAGACTCATTTTATCGGTATATTTATCAATATAAATAAAATTTTGGGGATATTCTGACTAAAAAACAGGGCATCTCCCAAAATATCGTGAATAGCATTCTGTAAAGATTTGGGAATAAATAACTAACGTCTGTTTATAATCTGAAAAAAATTTCGTGATAATGCAGATGATTACAATCAGTATCGATGCCGGATATACTGAGGTTTTTAACCTTATTTTTTTCTTTTTTACCTTAGTAGAAAAATAAGCCAAAGAATTAACCTTATTACCTTATTTTTATTTTACTTAGAATTAATAAGCTAATAAGGTTATGTTTAGTGGGTTTTGGTTACTACTAAGCTGAACAGAAAAAAATATGGTTTAAAAAATGAAATCCTGAATAAAAATTCTGGGGGATACCCTGGCAAAAAAGTACTTGAATTTTAAATGAATTTTTTGTATACTTTATGCCTATTTCGGGGCCCGTAGCTCAACGGTAGAGCAACGGACTCATAATCCGCAGGTTGTAGGTTCGAATCCTACCGGGCCCACTTTTTCTTACACTAGTTATTTTTCATGCATCAATAAAAATAATGGTTTAGATGGGGCAAAAATTTTGATAAAAAGGGCGTGTGGCGTTTTTACTAAATCTCCAACAATTTTTTTTTCACCAATAATCATTCATTATAATTAATGATTGCTAACATATTTGCAGCATAATCGCCAACATTTGAATGTTGCCGGAAATGTCGAGTTTGCTTGAGAGTTGCACAAAATTGTTGATTTCATCAAATATAATCTATAATATAGCAAACTATTTTAATTTTTCAGGTCCGACATGTTTTACGTTGAGGAACTCGTTGATCTATTGGAAAAGCTTCCCCCAAAGGGAATCTATATTGTAGGTTCTCATGTTTAATTCGAGATAAATTTTGGAAAATAAAAAAAGCTTTACGAAACACTTCATATCACAGATACAATCTTGACAGTTGAAAGATTGTCTCATCAAAAAATAGAACCATTTTGGAAGGAAAGATATGGTCACTCAAGCTATCGATACACCTCCCCATATCCAGAAGGTACTTATTGCGGGCTACCGAAATATGTCTCCTCAACAAAAGCTCAAACGAGTCAGTGAATTAACACTCGCTGTTCAACAACTTGCACTTGCACGCATTCGAAAACAATATGGCCCACTCCCGGAACGTGAGCAACAGCTTCGATTAGCGTCCTTGTGGCTCGACCGGGAGATCATGAAACGGGTCTTTCACTGGGATATTCAGAAGGTGGGTTATTAAAGTGCTTCTGGCGGAACCCATCCAAATTACCCACCGTATCGCGCAGGAATTTGAACGTCTTCAGATTCGTTATCTGGTCGGAGGATCATTAGCAAGTTCATTACATGGTATTCCCAGAGCAACCAACGATGTTGATATGGTGGCGGAAATTTTAAATGCGCATATTCCCCCTCTGGTGAAGGCCCTTGAGACAGAATTTTATATTGATGGCGAGATGATTCGGGATGCGATTCAACAAAAAAGCTCATTCAATATCATCCATCTCGCCACAATGTTCAAGTTGGATATTTTTGTGTTAAAAGGTGATGAGGTATCCCAAGAAGAAATGAATCGGCGAGGGCTGTATCAGGTTTCGGATACGCCTGACCGTAAGCTCTTTTTAGCCAGTGCGGAAGATATCATTGTGCATAAACTGTATTGGTACCAGTTAAGTGGATGTGCGTCAGAAAGGCAATGGACAGATGTTTTAGGAGTGCTGCAGGTTCAGGGTGAACGACTTGATTATTTGTATCTTGAACGAATGGCCCAGCAACGAGGAGTTCGTGACTTGCTTAATCAGGCAATGAAGATTATTGAACAGAGAGGATTTTAGAAGAGATTGAAGGCTTGATAAAGGGCAAAACGGGCTAACCGTACTAAGGATTATGTCGAGCAATGGCCAAAGTATAATAAATTCTAACCTTGCTAAAATGTTTTGGATTTTTACTTTCACAATTGATGATTAAAATACTACGCTAACATATTCGCTGACACACAATAATTAAATCATTTTAGATTTATACAAAAGAACCAACAAGGTGCGACGCATTTATAAAAAAGTTCCACTTTGTAGACATTTTTTTTCCTTTCCGAAAATATCTGTGTTTAAAGTTGTGTATTATCGTACGTGTACAGGCTCTCGTTAACGCCGGGATTTTTACGTATCATGTTCGTTTTCTAAAATTTTCAAATCATTTCTTCTGCAATCCAATTACCTTCTCTGGTTAATAGAATAACAAGAGCTAG
>JAFGEC010000124.1 GCA_016931775.1 Candidatus Zhuqueibacterota bacterium
GCAGGAACCTGGATAGGCGGTGTTTATAAATCGACGGATAGCGGTGAGCAGTGGCAACCATTGATGTCCGGTCTGTCCGATTACTATATACCGGCTCTGGCTGTGGATCCTTTTTCCGCCAATATCATTTATGCCGGTACCGCATCCGGTCTGTTTCGTATGAACCAGTTTTCAACTCGGGTGCAAAAAAAATCCAATAAATCAGTGGAAAAATTTCGATTGGATCAGAATTTCCCCAATCCGTTTAACTCGCAGACCGTCATTGAAATTGCCGTTGCGAAAGAAGGCAATATTCGTTGCGAGGTTTTTGATCTTTTGGGTAAACAAATAAAAATTTTGATTGATAAAGAGCTCAGCCCGGGTGTTTACCGGCTGGTTTGGGATGGCCGGGCTGATAATGGGAACTTGATGCCGAGTGGAACGTATTTTTATAGGTTGCAAGCAGGTTCTTATGTAGGATCAAAAAGAATGATTTATATTCGATAAGTAGGATGCTTTAGATGGGAGGTTGATGTGTTGGTGGAAAAAAAATATCTATATTTTACAATATTGATGACAACTGTATTCACTTGTCTGGGTTTCTCTCAGACCAACGGGATCATCAGTGATGCAGTTATCATTCCTCAGGAATATGATACTTTTGCTCCCCCCTTAGATGTTGCAAGTGTGTATACCGATCCGGCTTTTGGAACAGTTGTCCGGCGAGTTACAAATTGTGAGCGTTTTAATCAGGAATTGCTGGGTGGATATTTCAGCAACAGCGAAATTTGCTATTTTAATATCGATGGATCGTACTTTGTTGCTGCAGAAAATGAAATAATGGACAACCGCTTGCAGATTTTAACATTTTTATATAACGGTGTGAACGGCGCGAGGATTAAAATGCTCGGTATTTACGCTGATGAGTTGAGGCCTTATTTTTTACGCTGGGCGCTGGCCGACCGCTATAAGCAGAACGGTCAATATATTTATTTTGATCCCGTTTATTGTTTTTATGTTATAAAACAAAATCGTGTTGAATTATGGGATGTGCGTCATCTCGACAACAAAGTTGTCATCCGTGAGTTTTTGGAATATAACCAAATCGGCCCGGGGGGAGGTGAAGGCGATGTGTCCGATGACGGCCGTTATATGGTTCTTGACGGGGATGCGAAAGAATTGTTTGTTTATGATTTGATTGATGATATTAAATATCCCGTCAGTACTTTTGACCTGGGAAGTCTCGGTGCCAAGGAGAATGAAGTCGGCGCTGATTATGCCACTATTTCATCTTCGGGGCAATATGTGATCCTGGCGTGGGCAACGGATCCTGGACTTGACCGCCGATATGCCGGTATTGAAGTCTACGATAAAGAATGGAATTTTCAACGACAGGTTCACCCGGGTATCATCCACTGGGAAACTGGTATAGATGCCTTTGGCGATGAAGTCATTTATACTGTTGCTTCTTTTGGGTACAATGATTATTACGCCCAGTTTGGTGTGAGCCCTGGGGATATTATTTCAGTTCGACTTTCGGACGGACATATCCGGCTTTTGAAAAAAATTCCCAAATGGGCACATTTCACCATGAGTGCCTGTAATTCAGTTACCGACGGTACGTATTTGTATGTTTCTTACGGAACAAATTCCGAAGATCCGGAAGAATTGTGGCATCCCTTTTGGGGTGAAATTCTCGAAGTGCCGACAGATGGTTCGGGAGAGGTCCGGCGTCTCGTACACCATCGCTCCCGACGTATCCCCAACAAAATTGATAAATATTATCAGGCTGATGCCGTGGTTGATCGTCAGGGAACTAAAATTTTATTTCGAAGTACGTATATTTCCAATGTTGGTGATCTTTATATGATAAACATCGGCAGCCGAAACGGCGACAGCAATGATGATACGCCGCCGAATCCGCCGACCGGCCTGCAGAGTCCCAACAACGATATTGATCATATTGAATTGGCGTGGGAAGCTCCGTCGGCCGCACCGGATGGAGATTTTGCAGTCTATTATAAAATTTACCGTGACGGTGAACTTGTTGCCGAAGTGTATAATCTGAAATTCGTCGATTCAGGCCTGACCGATGACACAGCTTATCAATACCAGGTTTTCTCGGTGGACAAAGCGGGATTGACCAGTATTATCGCTGCTTCCGGAACTTTTACAACACATCCGGACGCGGAACCACCCGAACTTAATTTTGTAAGAGTGGAAAACCGAAGCCAAATCAAGATTGGATTTTCAGAGCCGGCAGATTCCATTAGCGCCGTAAATCCTTTCAACTATAACATCGAGAGTGGAATTGATGTTTTGTCAGCCGTTTTTCTTGAAAACAAGACAACGGTCCTTCTGACAACGACACTAATAGACCTGGGTATAGAATATGTGCTTTATGTGTCAAACGTGAGCGATCAATCCAAAAATAAAAATGTCATTGCACCTGACACACACAAATCCTTTCGGCTTCTTTCTGATTTTTATGATGATTTTGAAAATGGTATATATGATAACTGGACCTTTTACGATATCAACAGATGGAGCCATCAGCTGGATGAAGGCGATTATAAGCTCTGTTTATGCACGACAAATTACGACAATCCCGGCGACAAAAGACTCGGTGAGTACGCGCTGGTTGCCCAGTCAAAATATATAACCAGTCGTTTCCGCCTAAATTTTCGTGCAAAGAGCTTGGAAGATGTTCTTGCCAATAATGACGCCGATTATGCCGTACTTTTTGGCTATATCGATGAATTCAATTATAACTATGTGCAATTTCATCACTATGACGTTTGCATCAATCGTATTGAAAACGGCGACCGGGTCTTTTTACAAAAATATCCTTTAAACATAGAATTTGAACAATATCAAGAAATCGAGATTGTCTGCACAGGTGACAGTTTAATTATCAGTGTGAATGGCGGCTCCGTTCCCGCTACGCAATTCCCCCTGTCTTTTGCCGGTCAGATCGGAGTGGGTTCCTACAATGATGCAGTTCTCTTTGATAATGTGAATATCGAAATTTTGTCACCCGATGATATTATACCTCCCAATTCACCGCAAAATTTGGCTCTTGTTAAAGCCACTGAAACCAGCATTGAAATGGCTTGGGAACCGCCTACAATTGCAGCGGACAGCGATATTGCATCTTATTACAAAATATATCGTGATAATGTGTATTTAGCCTCCATCGTTGAAACAAAATATGTTGACAACGACTTGAATACCGGGCAATCTTATCATTATAGTATCTATGCCGTTGATGACAATGCCAATACAAGCGAATACCCGGAGACGCAAGTTTTTTCAACAAAAAATGATACAACGATGCCGTCTGTCGTTTATATCAATGCCGTCAATCGTTATGAAATTGAAATGTTATTTACGGAGGCGCTTCAGATCGGCACGGTTTTGGCGCTTGGAAATTATTTTATCAGCAACGGTGTCCAAGTGGTCCATGCAACACTTTTACCGGACAACAGGACAGTTATCCTGCAAACAACAGAAATGAATCCGGAACTTGAATACCAGCTAAGTCTTGAGAATCTTATGGATCTGGCCGGAAACACAATTTCTCCAGGCACTGTTGTATTATTTCGCCTGACGCCGGATTATTTCGAGGATTTTGAACAGGGCTTGCTGTCCGGATGGGATTTTTATCATCCCGAGAACTGGAACATTGAAGAAAGAAACGGCAATAATGGTTTGACGATTACGACGGCTGATTTTGAAAGCCCCGGTGATAAATTGCTGGGGGAGTACGCCCTGGTAGATCGTCCGGATCTTGTACTTCGTAATTTTAGACTCAACTGTTTGGTTCAAAGTCTCGAGGATACCGATGTGAACCGGCACGCAGATTTTGCCGTCATTTTTTCTTATCTCGACAGTCTAAATTATCATTATGTACAATTCCACCCGTACAATGTAGGTATACATCGCATTCAAGACGGTTACCGGACTTTGTTTGAAGCATTTTCGCTGGAATTGCCCTTTGAACGGCCAATGCAGGTCGGGGTAGAATTGAAAAATGATTCCCTGCAAGTATTGGTGGATGAAAACTCTGTTTTTTCACTTCGGCTGCCCTTCGTTCAGCGTGGTAAATTGGGCATAGGCGCTTTTAACGATGCCGCTTTTTTCGATAACATATGGATAAAAAACATCGCAAAAATTGATACTTTGCCTCCTTCACCACCTACCGGATTGCAACTGTTACTTCTCAATAAATAATCATATTTTCACTTGAAGCATTCGCAAACAATTTTTATATTGTCGACAAATGTTATGCAGATCCGGAAGATCAAATGAAAATACTACTCGTTACTCAGGATATAGAAGCGCAAGGTGGAATTGGGAATTATTTTTCAGTTTTACGCAATAAATTTACTCTTCCCGTCGAACTATTTATTAACGGTACACGCTTCAATGAAAATAAAAAGTGGAAGTCATTTATCCGTTTTTTTGACGATTATTTCAGGTTTTTGAGATTATATTCCTCTTTTGATGTTTTTCATATTAATACATCCATGCGAGTAAAATCGTTTTTTCGAGATGCAATTTTTCTCTATCTCGCTAAAAGGCGGAACAATAAGTGTATCGTTTTTATTCATGGATGGAATTTCAAGTTTTCCGGATTAGTTGAAAAATATTTTTTATGGTTTTATAAATGGTTGTTTTTTCGTGCTGATGCATTTATCGTTCTTTCTCAAAATTTTAAGGATATTCTTCGATACTGGGGGTATTCAAAAAAAATATATCTTTTAACAACTCTGGTCGACGATCATTTGCTTGGCGATTTTGGATTAAAAGATGTTGAAAGAAAAATATCCGACAAAAGTATAAATATTTTATTTATGGCGAGAATTGAAAAATTAAAAGGAATTTATATTACTTTACAGACTGTCGCCCTGCTGGAACAAAAATTTGCGAATATTCATTTGCTTATTGCGGGTGATGGTTCTGAATTCCAAAAAGCTGTAGAATATGCAAGGTTGCATGGTGTTGAAAACGTACGTTTTCTTGGCTATGTAAGAGATGAAGAAAAAAAGAATGTTTTACTGGAATCTCATATTTATCTGTTTCCAACTTTTTATGGGGAAGGCATGCCTACAACGATTTTAGAGGCGATGGCTTTTGGATTACCGGTTATTACACGCCCAATGGGCGGTATTGTCGATTTTTTTCAATCCGGGAAAATGGGATTTATGACCGACAGTCATGATCCGGAAGTTTTTGCAGGTTATATCGAAAAGTTAATTCAAAATCCAAAGCTGCGCAGGGAGATGAGTCGCTACAACTATGAATTTGTTATCAATAACCTTGTCGCTTCCAAGGTATTACAAAAGCTGGAAGATATTTATAAATGTGTCTATAACGGTTAAACTGAAAGAACGAATGATTTATGCTGTTTAACTCTTTTATATTTCTTATATTTCTTGGTGTTGTCATTCCTGTATATTACCTGTTGTCAAAACGTTATCGCACCTGGTTTTTAATCGCCTGCAGTTATTTTTTTTACGGATACTGGGACTGGAGATTTTTATCGCTTATTTTAGTCTCAACGCTGGTTGATTTTATTGCCGGTAAAAAAATATATAAAACATCAAATGTCCGACATAAAAAATATTTTCTCTTTCTCAGTCTTTTGGCCAATCTTGGAATACTTGGTTTTTTTAAATATTTTAATTTTTTTGTAGACAGTTTTCAAAATTTATCTGCAGCTTTTAACGTGCAGCTGGATTTTTTGCATTTGAATGTTTTGCTGCCTGTTGGTATTTCTTTTTACACATTTCAGACCTTGTCATATACAATTGATGTTTACCGTGGCCGGTTGGAACCGACCGACTCTTTTCCGGATTTTGCGTTATATGTGGCTTTTTTCCCTCAACTCGTCGCAGGTCCTATTGAACGCGCAGTTCATCTGTTGCCGCAGATCCAAAAACTGCCCGTTGCCACCAGGCAGGACTTTCGTGAAGGTTTTGCCTTACTGACAATCGGTATGTTTAAAAAAGTCCTTATCGGTGATACGTGTGGCCGTATTGTTGATCATATTTTTTCACAGCCCTCGTTATACACTTCGCTTGAATTGTTTATGGCACTTGTCTTATTCTCCGTTCAAATATATGCCGATTTTTCCGGATACAGCAATATCGCCCGTGGAACGGCAAAGTTCCTCGGTATTCATCTTATTGAAAATTTCAATCAGCCATATTTGTCGGCGAGTATTACCGAATTCTGGCGTCGATGGCATATTTCGCTTTCAAGCTGGTTAAAGGATTACTTGTATATTTCGCTGGGTGGAAACCGGCGCGGTAAATTGAGGACCTATGTCAATCTTATGACCACGATGCTTCTCGGCGGCCTTTGGCACGGGGCCAATTGGACGTTTGTCGTGTGGGGAGGCCTGCACGGAACGTATCTTGCGGTCCATAAAATAATTCTGGGGCAGAAAAAAACAGCTGAACGGTTTTATTATAAGAATCCCGCAACATTTTTCATTTTTCTATTAAAATTGATCCTTACCAATTTGCTGGTGCTTTTAACCTGGCTGTTTTTTCGGGCGCCAAATTTTCAGGCAGCGTTTTTTATCATCGGTCGTTTCGTTCATTGGGAATCAGGCGAAAATGTCAGTCAGATAATAACCATTATGCTGACCTTTGTTTTCGTTATCGCATTTTTGGATATAGTTGAGTACTCCTCCTCAACCCACGCATTTCTCCTGAAATTAAAAAAACCGGTGTTATACGCTGTGTATGCAGTCGTCTGGTATTTTGTCCTGTTATACATGTATCAAGCAACACCCATGCCGTTTATATATTTTCAATTTTAGGTGTAAAATGAAAATTTTAAAAAAAGTTTTTATATTTATCATATCCTGTTTGGTGCTTTGTGTCGTTTTTGAAATGTTTATTCGATTCACCGGAATCGGTACGCCGTCTCTCATAGTTTCCGATCGGGTTCTCGGCCGGGTTCTGCGTCCGAATGTGAGTCTGGTTCTGTTGAACGAAGGATTTTATATGGGCCGCATCAATAAATACGGGTATTTTGGACCTGGCTATGCACCTGGAAAATCTAAAAATACACTTCGAATCGCTTTGCTCGGTGATTCCTTTGTTGCCGGATTTCATCTGCTTGGACGCCATCATTTTCGTACGGTACTGGAAAAACAATTGAGCGAGCGCACGGGGAAAAACGTTCAGGTACTTAATTTCGGATTTGCCGGTTTTAATTTTGAGAAAATGTATATTTATTATCGGCTTTTGGTTCAAAAATTCGAACCGGATATAACCCTCTTTTTTATCGGTCAGGATGATTTTACGGAAATTGACGAAAAAATTGGACCAGCCGTTCTGGTAGAGAACCAAAAGCCGGTCATAAAATCCGATTTCCTCCAGGACGTGTCTTATGAACGCACAAAAAAGTTCGAATTTTTGCGCCAATCCTCTTTTTATTCGCTTCATAAAGCCGCATTAGGTCTGTTACTGCGCGGAGAAACGATAAAAATTGTTTTAGACAAACTGTACCCAGGAACGAAACATCCTGAAGAAAAGCAGGTGCCGCTTACTCCGGAGCGTGATGCAATAAATCGAGCCATATTATACGAATTGTCGGAAGACTCGGCCGGGGTCATTTTTGTCAACAAAAGACCGATACCAAAAAGCACCCATATGATGCTGCAGGATTTCGGCATAATTTTGCTGGATCCGTCGGTAAAACTCGACAGTTTGCGGCAACACGGTATCGATCCCGATTATTGGCCGTTGGCAAGACGGAGCGGACATTGGAATTACTATGGCCATAAAGCTGTCGGTGAGTTTTTAGCGCAAAAATTGGAGCCTGTCTTAAGAGAAAAATCCCGGCATTGAAAGGGCTTGGGGTGTTATTGGCGATCCGGCACTGTACTTTTCAAAGTAAAAAATAATTGACATTCCATACAAAAATTTCTATATTGTTTATCTTGCGAGAGTGGCGGAATTGGCAGACGCGCTAGACTTAGGATCTAGTGTCCTTTGGGCTTGGGGGTTCGACTCCCCCCTCTCGCACCATAAAATCAGGTATGTCGGCGAGATTTGATACGGGATTTCAAACTCGGCGATTTTTTTTTAAATGATATTCAATAAAAGAGGATACAGTTTGAGATACGATATATCGAATGAAAATTGTCACACGACTATTTCCGTTTTAGTTCCTGTTGAAAATATCAAGCAAGAATTGGAAGAAAATTTTGATGAATACCAAAAGACGGCTTCCGTCGGAGGATTCCGCCCGGGTAAAGTGCCAAGGTCTTTGATCAAAAAGATGTTTGGTAAGCAGATTGAAAATGCAGTTTATGCACCTTATATAAAAAAGGCATGGCAAAATATTTCAAAAGAGAACGAATTCGACCTGTTGACAGAACCGAAAATTTTAGATGTAAAACTTGAGGAAAAAAACGAATTATCCTTTAAAATAGAGTTCGATGTGCGTCCGGAAATTCAAATAAATGATTACAATAATTTACCGGTTGAAAAAGTCATTTATGAAATAGGCGAAGAGGATATCGCAACAGCCGTTGAAAACATACGCCAACGAAATGCAATGATATATACGGTTGAGAACGAAGCTCAAGACGGGCACTATATTGTTGCAGACCTTCAGGAGCTCGATCGTACCGGTGTGCCTGTCATAGGACAAAAGATTGAGGGTCAGGTCATTTATTTAAACAAGGAAAACAAGGAAATCTTTGAACAATTAAAAGCCGTCAAGGTTGGCGATACCCGGCGGGTTTTGCTCAAAAAACAGCAAGAGAAGAACGGACTCGAAGAAAAACAAAAGCCGGAAGAAAAATTGTATAACGTTCATATTAAAGAAATAAAAGAGAGAAAGGTCCCTGATCTTGATGATGCTTTTGCTCAAGATGTAGGCTTTGATTCACTTGAGGATTTAAAAAATAGAGTCAAGGATGATCTGGAAATTCGGGCCAGAGATTTGACGCAATCACGGTTCGAACTTGCCCTCGAGGATGAGTTGATTAAACGAACCGAATTTGATGCCCCTTCGTTTTATGTAAATAATTATTTGAATGCAATTATTCAGGATGCTAAAAAAGAAAAAAAAGGTAAAGTTGATGAAACGCAGCTTTTAGAATATTACCGGCCGATAGCAATTCGTAATGTGAGATGGATTTTGGTGCGGGAAAAATTGATTGAACAGTTTGGTCTGGATGTGACGGATGAGGAGGTCGATACATATATTGCGTCACTGGAAGCACAGGGGGCCAAGAAGGAACAAATTAAAAATTTAAAAAATGCGCGAGGCCGTAAAAAGCTGAAAAACGAAATTCAAGATCGGAAAATTCATGAATTTTTAGCGAAACACGCCGATATTTCCAAAGTGAAAAAATCGTATATAAAGCGTGATGATGAAATGAGTATGAAATAATTTGCGAGGTTAACAGATGGCACTTGTACCAATCGTCGTTGAACAAACGGGACGCGGAGAGCGAGCCTATGATATATTTTCACGGTTATTAAAAGAGAGAATCGTATTTATTGGTTCGGCAATCGATGATGCTGTGGCCAGTTTATCCATTGCTCAGTTGCTTTTTTTGGAAGCAGAGGATCCGGATAAAGATGTTTATGTTTATATTAATTCGCCGGGTGGTTATGTTTCTTCCGGACTTGCAATTTACGATACAATGCAATATATTAAACCGGATGTTGCAACCATATGTATGGGACAGGCATCGAGTATGGGCGCACTCTTGCTCGCCGCCGGTACAAAAGGGAAGCGCTCTGCGCTGCCGCATGCGCGGATCATGATTCACCAACCAATGGGCGGGGCTCAGGGCCAGGCGAGTGATATCGAAATTCATGCTCAAGAAATATTGCAGCTAAGAGAACAATTGGATCAAATATTGGCAAATCATACCGGACAGCCTGTGGAGAAAATATCCCATGATACGGATCGAAACTTTTTTATGAGCGCAGAACAAGCCAGGGATTATGGAATAATCGACGAGATAATGGATCGAAGATCGGCCGGCGTCAAGTCCAAAAAAGGTAAAAAGTAAGAAGGAAAAAATCATATGGATTCAAAGGGTAAAAATAATCGGCGGTTTGCGATATGTTCGTTTTGCGGTAAAAATTCAAATCAGGTGGAAACCATTGTTACGGGCCCTGATGTCAGCATTTGTAACGAATGTGTGTCAATTGCCAATAAGATTATTTCACGGGAAAAAGCCAAAAAACCGTTTACTCTCAAAGGTCATATA
>JAFGEC010000125.1 GCA_016931775.1 Candidatus Zhuqueibacterota bacterium
AAGCGGCTGACCGAAGAAATTGCCTCTGTGAATACCCGGATCGATCAGGTTGAAAAACATTTTGATAAGCGGCTGACCGAAGAAATTACAAAAATCAATAACCGGATTACGCAGGAAACAAGCACTCTGGAAAAATCCATTGCAAATTTACGCGCCGATTTGATAAAATGGATGTTTTTATTTTGGATCGGCCAGTTTGCCATGCTGGCGGGTTTATTGTACGTCATTAAATCTTGAATTCTGTTCCAATTTAATCAAGTCCTGATCACTCAAACTTTATTTTTGTGACCGCTCCGGCTTCCCCGCTCGTGCGAAAAGTTACTTTTTTGCATCTCCGTTCTTTTTCAACCGCCCGCAAATTTTTTACGTCCACAAAGGGCGCGGGGTGATCCTCCGCGGGCTTCGCAAGCCTCCTCATGCCGCTTCGCGGCACTCCGGGGGCTTGCTTCGCTTTATTTTGGGGGAGTGATGGACGGATGATTCTTTTTTCCACTCGTGTCCCTGCGACGGCGTGGGCACGCGATTAAAGGCGCTCCTGTATCCGGTGTTTGACGGGATTGTCTATTTTATCAGCCATTCGATCCATAATCCCGCGATGCTGAAAAACTTTCCCTTTTACAATCCTGAAGCTCACCAAAAGATATACGCCTTGCTGAACGGCTGGTTGATTTGACTTTTGCACGGCGGGATATGGTTTTGCGATTTGAGGTGTAATGGGAAAATTTGATTCATCTTTCATTTACACGGAATCGGCCGAATGGATGATGTAAAAACTTTTATATTGTTTTTTTGATGTAGCCGCTATGTACTTTTAAAATTCTATCATCCTTTGGAATTTATACTGTAAAAATCATGCGAAAAAATTTTTTTATTTTTCTGTTCCTCTTTCTAGGCTGCCGCCGGCACAACCCGGTAGAGCACCAACAACCGCGCGCGTTTACAAAATCCCAGTACATCGGCCGTTCCCTGAAAAATACAAACGTGGTGTGTGTCGACAATCCCTACGGCGGTCTCGTGGCGACAGGTTGGGGATTTAAAGACACTCTTTTTCTGCAGTTGAACAAGACCATAACGGCGCCTACATCCGGGCTGGCTGAAAAACACTTTGATTTACTGGCCGCGGACCTGCAAATATCCGGCGATACCCTGTGGATCGTGCTGCCCTGGATGCTGTCAGGTGAGGTCAATTACGACCATTGTTCGGTGAATTTAAATTTGCCCTACCGTTCGGAGCTGACCGTGCAATATTGTGAAGGCTCGATTTTTGTCGATCAACTGGACGGCAAAATTTTGGTAGACCGGGGCCGGGACAAGGTAAAAATAGACAACCATACCGGATCCTGCCGGATTTCCGCTGTCGGCGATATCGATGTCACCACCGTTCTGTCCGATAGCGGTTTTTGCTTGTTGACAAGTGAAACAGGCGATGTATTACTGTTCATTCCCCAAACCGCCAATGCCGATGTTTTACTGGAAACGTTTTACGGACGCGTCCGTTTTTCCGGATTGAGTTTTTTAACATTGGATCAACAATATAACCGGCTGGCGGGTATCCTCGGCACGGGTTCAGCCCGTATCCGGGCCGCCTCCATCTGGCGGGATGTGGTTTTGACGGGATTTTAGACTGCTGGTTGCTTTGGACGAGACAAAATTGTATTTTGACGAGTTATCAATAATCAAACCTGTTTGAGAACCGCGCGATCCCCGGGTGCCTGATGTAAGGGTAAAATTCATGTCGACGTTTTACTCGTCTTGCAACAACCCCCGGGGTTTATATTGCTGTTATCTGCCCCACCCGATACTAAGTTACCAAAATATGTAATATGTGAGTTATGGGGGGACTTTTATAGGTGCGACGCATCGTTGCATGATATTTAGCCTATATTTTGAATGTCTAACCCACCCAAAACGAAGATGCGTCGCACCGGCCCCTCCCTAAGAGTGACATATTATCAAAATATAACAATTCCTCTTGATATTTTTCTCTGTTTCAATTAAATTGGTAAAAATGGGTTGCTAAAAAGGAGGGAGTACCATGGCATTAGATATTCTGGTAATGAATGAACTGAGCGGCTTAATGCGCACTATCATCACCGATATGCTCCAGGATTCCGCTCTTTCCGGGCTTAAAAAACTTGTCGCACCCGACCTGGAAGATATGCTGGAAAAAGCATTGAAAAAGGCGGTCAAGGACTTAAAAAAAGAAAAGGCCGGCGAGCTTTTACAGCGCTTCCGGAACAGCATAAAAGTTAAAAAGGGTCTGGAAGCATTCCACGACCGTGGCGAGCTGTTCAATATGGACGTGCTGGCCGAATTGTTTGAACCGACGGTTGGCAAGGCAACTGCACATGCTACCGCAAGGGAAACCTTTAAAAATTTGGCCGAACTTGTGGCCGGAAAACAGGAGATTGCCAATGAGGTTTTACATATCTATGCGGATCAAATCCTGAAAAAATTAAACGAACACGACCGGCGTGTGATAGAAGACCATGGAAAACAATCCGGTGAACATAAACAACTTGAACGAAAAATCGATGTATTAACAAAGATCATAAAAAAAGGCGCCCGGATCGATCTGAAGACCTTGCGGGACCGTTATCTGGATAAAATGAGCGTGGAATGCGCCAGCCTGCCGTTTTTACAGTTTATGGATACCGCTTTTGCCAGTGTTGAATCCAAAGACTCGGTGCAGCTTGTGAGAATCTATACGGAACTGGATATTACGGAAATGAAAAACGTGGAAAAAATTCACGACCTCGAACAACACTACCGGCACATCGAAGACCAGAAACGGCTTTCTCTGCTCGAACTGGTGAAAAACGAGGAGCGGGTGCTGGTTCTGGGCGATCCGGGCAGCGGCAAGTCCACTTTTGTCAATTACGTGAGTTATGTTTTATGCCGGGCGAATATATCCGGCGAATCCACGGCAAACTGGATGAAATATTTAAAGGACTGGCGCCGGCCGTTGTTTCCGGTCTTGATTACGCTTCGCGAATGGGGAGAAAAACTCACCGGCAAAACCGGATCGGCACAACTGTGTTTGGCCTATCTGAAACAAAAGCTCAACGACTGCAACGCCGGCGATTTTTGGCCGGAGCTGGAACACCTGATCTGGGATAAAGACGCCGGTCAAAAAATGGTGTTTTTCTTTGACGGTCTGGATGAAGTACCCGAGGGCATGCGAAAAACCGTGGTAAACAGCGTAAACGACATGGTCAAATTTTACCCGCAGCACAAATACGTGGTCAGCGCCCGGCCTTATGCATATATCGGTCAAAATATGCTTTTAAAAGGATTCAGGCAGGTTACCCTGGCGCCTTTTAACAGAGAGCAAAGGGATTTTTATATTTCCGCCTGGTATGACGAACTGGTGAGGTTGAAAAGAATCACCGCAACAAGCGCGGAAAAAAGCGCGCGTAAATTGCGCGATGCCATTCCCCAGCGCAGCCTGGAAAAACTTGCCGGCCGGCCGCTGCTGCTCGGTGTGATCACGCTGCTGCATTCCATGAGCAACCAGCAGCTGCCGGAGAAACTGGAGGAAATTCTCGACGAGACCGTTAAACTGCTGCTGGACCGCTGGCAGCGCAAGCGGGAAGACGACCCCGGCCTGCTGGAAATTCTGAACAAAAGCGGCAAGAGCGGGCTCGAAATGGACGATATCCGCGATTGTATTTCCCGCGTGGCCTACGAGGCCCATGCGAAACAAACCGGCGAGGAAATCACCGCCAATATTGCGGAAGGGGATTTAAAGGTCAGGATAGAGGAAACCCTTGATTTTTCACCGGACCAGGCCAAAATACTCATCGATTACATCCGTGACCGGGCCGGTTTGCTGATTTGGCGGGACCAGCATACACTTACTTTTCCCCACCGGCTGTTTCAGGAGTTTCTAGCCGCCTGTTATGTGATCAGCGAGGTCCGGGGTGAGGAGAAAACGGAATTTTCCGGGCTGGCGTCCGATCTGGTGCGGCGTGATATCACCTTGTGGCGCCAGGTTTTTCTGCTGGCCGTTTCCCGCGCCGCCCGTCAGAGAAGAATTCCCAGTGCTTTGGACGCGGTGAACCGGATTTGTCCCGGTGACGGTTCGCAATCCGGTAAAATGGATCAAAAGACGTACCGGCTCGCCGTACTCGGAGGTGAAGCACTGCTGGAAATCGGGGAGCACAAGGTGGCGTCCGACACCATCGGACGTCGGTTAAAAAACAGCCTGGCGGGCAAAGGCGGCGTGCTTGTCATTGCCGTCACCGACGATCAAATCCTGGAACCGGCTGAACGCGCCGCCGCCGGCTGTGTACTGTCCAAACTGGGCGATCCGCGGCGCGGTGTGGGCGTCAAAAACGACCTGCCGGATATTTTATGGTGCGAAATTCCACCGGGTGTCTTTCAAATAGGAGAGGGTGAAAACGGACACCCGGTAGAGCTGGATATTTTTTATATGAGCCGGTTTCCCGTAACCAACACACAATTTGACATGTTTGTCAAAGACGGCGGATATGCCGATGAATCCCTCTGGCCGGAGGCAAAGGATGCTGAAAGATGGAAGGACGGCAGCTTCAAGGGACGTTATGATGAAAACCGGCGCTCGGGACCGTATGATTACGGCGAGCCGTTTTCCCTGGCTAATCACCCGGTGGTCGGAATTTCCTGGTACGAGGCGCTGGCTTTTTGCCGCTGGCTGGACGGGAAATACAAATCGTTGAAAAAAATCCACCTATGGCAGGCCGGTAAAATCGTAAAACAGCCTGTGAACCCCGGTTTGCGGATTATCCTGCCCAGCGAAGCCGAATGGGAAAAGGCCGCCCGCGGCGGCCTGCAGGCGTACTACCCGTGGGGTGATAAAATTGATCCAAATAATGCAAACTATGATCAAACCGGTATCCAAGCTACCACAACGGTGGGGTGTTTCCCCGCCGGTGAAAACCGGTTCGGTCTGCTGGACATGAGCGGAAACGTATGGGAATGGACGCGCAGTCATTACAAGGAATATCCCTATAAAACCGCCGACGGGCGTGAAAAGTTGTCGGCCGGTGATAATGTCACGCGCGTTGTTCGCGGCGGTTCTTAC
>JAFGEC010000126.1 GCA_016931775.1 Candidatus Zhuqueibacterota bacterium
AGTCAAAAATATGCCATGGGAAGACTCTTTGCGCTTTGCAAGCGCTGCGGCAGCGCTGAGCTGCACAAAAACAGGCGGACGATTGGGAATTCCAGTTTATGAAGAGGTCGTCGAACTGTTAAACAGAAAAGTAAATCATTAATCGGGACTGTGTCAGAACCATCACACTTTTAAAATTTAGTATCATTGTTTTTCAACAACAACCGGGTAGATGGGCACCCAACGACACGCGGTTTAGGAAACCGCTGCTCTATCCTAACTGAGCTACAGCGGCGGGTTTTGGTGGGATCATTTTATAAAATTTTGTAGCTAAATTCAAGATTAAACTTCATCCATCTTTTTCAAGTAACTCGGTTATTTTTGTAAAAAGATTCGGGATGTCTTTTTGTACTGTCATGCTGTAACCTTATTTTATCATCAGGACGTAAATTCACATTCTACTCTTGCATTTGAAAGCACCTGATCTCTGAAATAACGGCTGAGTTCTGCTGGAGTGCGTAAATCAACTTTACGTTTTATCATTTTGGTTAATTCAATCTCTATTTCGGCAATTTTTAATAATCCTGGGATATGATCTTTTTCAAACTCTACCAGCAAATCAATATCACTTTCAGGAGTCAGTTTGTCTCGTAATGCAGAACCGAAAAGTGACAACTTTATAATATGATTTTTCCTGCAAAAAGTCTCGAGCTTTTTTGGGGAGATCAATTTTAAAAGCGAAAACAATGAATATTTCCTTTACTATTCTTAAAACAATATATTTTAATTTACATTTTTTCGGGGATATTAACAAATAAAATTTCACATTGGTCACACTTTGTAATCGGCGTGGAAAACCACATACTGTTGTTCATCTTTAAATGAAATTTAACAGTCACGTATTCAAACATTCAGCGGATTTCATGTAATTTATTAAAATTATTTTTGAGATGTAAATTTTTTGTTTTCAGAGATATATCCCAATTCACTCATCCTGATATAAACACGCATCTAGTACTGCTAACACTTCGCGCAGAATAGCTTTGTCAGCTTTTTCGACGAACTTTGCTTGCCTAATAAAAAAATCGACAGATTTTATTTGCTCAACCATAATATAACCTGATAAAGATGCTTGTTCGGATATCTTTACGTGAAATGGAAAATCCCGGAAAGTATTAGTAATCGGGCAAACGATGGCAAGGCCTGTATGTTTGTTAAACAAATAATTGCTCGTAACAATTGCAGGTCTTCTCCCCTTTTGTTCATGTCCGGTTTGAGGATCGAATGATAAAATAATAAAATCACCTTTTTGTGGAATGTATGGAGCTTCTACCATTCTTCCTTCCCAACAGGTTTCCCCCAATCCATTTCCTTTATTTTATAATCATTTGGTATTTGTGAAACCAAATCCTTGATGTTGTATTTGTTTCGTGTTTTATTGACTGGTTCGATAATTATTTTCCCATCGCGAACAAAAATATTCAAATCATCATCCATATTGATTTCAGCTTCTTGAAGAATATGTTTAGTTAATCGTAAACCTTGACTATTTCCCCATTTTTGTAATTTTGTATGCACAGTTTTTCTCCATGGCTCATAATGTATATACCAAATATATACAAATTAATATGAATATCAAGTCGTATTTTCAACATTATCAATGATGTGGCATAAACAAGGTTTGGATTTTGCAGATGCAATTCATTTAGCAAAATCTCAAAATTTTGAGGGATTTGTAACATTCGATAAAAAGTTCATCAAAATTGCGTCAAACATTACTGTTTTTCCAGTTAGATATCCTTAACCGAGAATCCGCACCAAAGATAATAATCCCAATTAAGAAAAAGTAATACTATAGGACAGGTGTTCGATTGTTCTGCCATCCTGCAGGTAAAGATATTTTTTTCGCCAGGAAAAGCAATGCTTGTCTAGTCCGGACTAGACAAAACACCAAATTGTCTAGCCAAAATTAGACAAAATAGCATTTTGTCTAACCCAGATTAGACACAATAAAATTTTTTACGCGAGACTATTCTATATTTTCACTGCCAAATCAGCAACAAAAACCTGGCGTTTTCCCTCAGAAGTGCCGTTAAAGCCAATCCGGCTGATGTGAGAAAAAAAATATCTTCGACTCAAAAGTCTCCCTACCGATTGGTAATTCCGACACGTATTTCCCAGTTGATATACAGTTCAGCCATTTCCTTCACTTTCTCCGGGTGTAGGCCGGCCAGATTTTTGGTTTCCATACGATCGTTTGCCATATCGTACAGTTCCCACTGATTTTTGCCGTCCTTTGCCACCAGTTTCCACCTCCCCTGCCGGACAGCCCGTCCTCTTCCGGGGCCTACACGCCAGAACAGGGCATCATGTCCCTTGCGCTGTTCACCGCGGAAAACGGGCGCCAGGCTTCGGCCTTCCATGGGGAAAACGGTTTCCCGTCCGTAGTATTGCGGATATTTTGCCCCGCACAGGTCGATCACCGTGGCCAAAATATCCATAATATGCCCCACCTGATGGGTAATGGAACCGGGTGCGATCACACCGGGCCAGCGGGCGATAAACGGCGTACAGGTGCCGCCTTCGAGGTTCCAGGCCTTGTATTTACGAAACGGGGTATTGCTTGCATTGGCCCAGGGCGGATCCACGCTTCGATAAGAATTCACCTGTCCGGGAGGCACATCCGGTGTCACGTGCACGGTTTCGGCACAACCGCCGTTATCGGACAGAAACAAAATGAGGGTATTGTCCAGTTTACCCAGTTGTTCGAGTTTGTCCAGAATCCGGCCGATATTCCGGTCCATGCGGTCGATCATCGCCGCATAAACCGCCATTTTCAGATCCCATTCATCCTTGTTTTCGATACTTTCCCACGCCGGAATCTCTTCCCCACGTGCCGGCAACGGCCATTCAGGGTCCAGCAGCCCCATATCGATCATTTTTTTATAGCGCTTTTCGCGGATTTTATCCCATCCGAGATGAGTAAAATGTTGGGTTTCGGCTTTTTAGAACAAGACGTCCACGCACCGGTGGTCATGACGCCGAAACCGGTTGTTAGAATATTTGTCAAAAATTGTCTTCTTTTCATTTTCGTCCTCTATGTTGAGGGAAAAGTACAGTGTTAAAATCTATAAACCATATCAAGCGTAAAATATTTCGGATCAAAATCGCCCAATCCACCGGTAAATTTTGCTGTAAGAATACCCGGTGTTCACTTTAGAAAATCTGCTATAAAATCCATTTTGGGTTTATACACTGTGTTTTCCCAGATTTCCTGGTAGAATTTCTGGTCCAAATGATGTCCCCGGTACGGAACACCAAACGTTATTTTTTCCCCTTTAGCCTGATTTATGGCGGCATAAACGGATGTCGAGGGACAGGTCAGGTCGATAAATCCGATTTCAGTGACCAGAGTCGCTTTGCAGTCTTTTAAAAGCTGGGCGGTGAGGAAATCCAGTGTGCGTAGTAGCCGCAGATACATGCCTCTGAAATAAAAATCGCTCCGGCTTTCCACGCCTTGCAGAAAATAATCTTTCAATTCACCTTTTTCCAGATTTGTATAATATTCTTTCGGCTGGCCGTTCAACATGCCGTGGGCGTTTAAATCGAAACAGAGTGCCCCCTTGCCCATTTTCGCATAGTAAATTGCGTTTTCCGGCTTTGACAGGCACCACGACCCCTGTACGCCTGCCGCATGAACGAACAAAACGATTGGAAGTGACTTTGGTTTTGCTGCGTCCGGTTTGGCAAAATATCCTCTCGCCGGTTTCGGTCCGGTACAATTCATTTCCACATCGGAACAGACGAATCCATCCTTTATGCTGTCGACCGGAAGACTTTTGACATCCATTTCAAGCGCCCTTAACTCTTTTTTCTCCTTTTGCCAATAGCGGTCCATATCTTTGGGGCGTCCGGTTCCCGGTGTAAAATGGCCGGGATCGACGACCAGTCCGATGCTTGCAAACTCTCGGCCGGCCCGTACCTCAAAAATAAGAGAAGCCGGGCCGTTCACGGATTCATCAAAAATCACAACCTCGCCGCCCGTATTCCTAATTTTTTGATTTTCCGTGTTTCCGGAATAATTTATCCGGATTTTTACGGAAAATGAATCCGGTTCCGCATCCTTAAAAAAAACAGTGACCCGAATTTTTTCGCCTTTTTGATAAATGCCTGAATCATTGGATTGTTTCAGGATGATATTCCGGCCGAAAACGTTTGCAACAAAGCCGATCAGAAAAAACAGGAAAAGCCGCCGGATTGTGTTCATAATATCTCCTTGTATTTTTAAGTCGAAGTAAATCTGCAACCCAATCCCGCCTGGCGCATTGGCGTCAACTTAAATGAGTGCGTTGATATAATTTATGATTTTTTCCCTTGCAAAGCGCTTGATAAATGTCTTGACTTGG
>JAFGEC010000127.1 GCA_016931775.1 Candidatus Zhuqueibacterota bacterium
AAATGTAATCAGGAAAGCGGCTGCCAACGGAATAATGATAAAGAATGGGAGGATCATCCTATCAACCTCCTGATTTTTGTGATGTCAAATGTTTTGTACTTTTGAAACAGGCGAACCGCCAGTGCGACCAGCAGAGCCGTGGTACCCAGCTCGATGACGATGGAGGTAAGCACCAGCGCCTGGGGAAGAGGATCGACCATTGTGGTTACTGCTTGTTCGGATTCCGGTGTGAGAATCGGAAAAGTACCTTGACTTTTATAACCAAATAATATCAGAAACAAATTGGCTGAATAGCCCATAATTGCTGTAGAAAGAATGATCTTGATCAGATCTCTTTTGGTGAGCAGTCCGTATACGCCCACCAAAAAGAGCGCAAAACAGAGGACGTAAATGAGCATTACTCTTCTCCTTGTTCAAATTTTAATCCGGCCAGTACCCAAACGACCAGGAACAGTGACATGGCCACTTTGATTCCGATGAGGATATTATATATCGGTAGCGTTCCGGCACTGAACAGGTCGAATAATGTTCCTGTGTTCAAAAAGTTGGCCAAAAAGGAACCGCCGGCCCAAATACCGGCCAAAGCCAATACCAGGATGAGTAAAGCGCTGGAAGATTCGAGTTTTTCAAGAAAGCCGATATGGAGCCATTTTTCGGTAAATTTGCGGCCAAAGGCCAATAAAACATTTAATAGAGCCAGCGCAATGATCACACCGCCGCCGAAACCACCGCCGGGTGTGAGATGTCCGTGCAAAATGATATAGAAGCCATAAAGAACAATAATCCACACCGTGATGCGTGTGACCGTTTTAACGATGAGAGTCATTCCATTTTGTGTTTTCATTCTTGTTCTCCCTCTTTTTTTGAGCGGTTTTTCATTCTCAAAATGGTCAGGGAACCTAATATTGCGGTAAACAATATTGTGATTTCTCCCAGTGTGTCATAGGCACGGTAATCCAGGATGACGGAAGCGACCAGATTGGCTGCTCCGGTGTCCTTTGCGCCATTCTGAAGATAAAAATCAGCGACTGTCATTTTTGGCGCCCCGAAAGCAGGGAGATTTTCAAATACCGGCAAGCTGAAATACAGAATTGCCAGCAGGGAAAGCACCGTCAGTCCGACGATAAATTTATTCATGCCCGAGGGATCCTGCACATGATTTTCTTTCCGTGTAAATGCTCTGACAAGAATGATGAGCGCAAAAATTTCAAAAAGAAACTGTACGATCGCCAGATCAGGCGCCTGGAGCAGTAAAAATGCGATGGAAGCACCCAGTCCCACGACCCCAATGGCAATAATTGCGGAGAGTATGTCTTTCATCTCCAATGCCACAATAGATCCCAAAATCATGAATCCGAATATAAAGTACAACCACGTTTCAACCGGCATAAAATCCTCCGAAGGTTTTTCGGCTTAACGAATTATCCAGATCGACAATAAAACGCCGATTACGATATAGAGTAAATACAACTGCAGTTGGCCCGGATGTGCTTTCTGCAGCAGTTTAGAGAACGATACCGTGAATTTTGAGGCCAATTCATAGATATCACACCACTTTTCTTCCGCGGCGTTATACAGGGAACGTAACGGTGACATATTGCGAATTTCATTGTAGAATTCCGTTCCCACAACACGAAATTTTTCCAATGCCGGCATACCGCCCAGGTAATTATCATCGTAACGAACCTTGCGAGTGAGCAGATAGACCACCAGACCAATGCCGAAACTGACCAGCATGAGAAGAATGACCAGAGTGGGTGAATACATATCACTCAGCGATGTGAGAGTGTCTGTATTAAATTTGGTTATCATACCGACCATGAACGGACGGAATATCAGTTGGACGGCGAACAATCCCAGCACCAGACAGGAAACCGCCAGAATGCCAGTTGCAATCCAGTGATTGGCGGAACTCTCTTTTATTTGATCCAGTTTTGCGGGCCGTTTTCCTAAAAAGATGGCATGAATGAACTTTAAAAAACTGGCCAGTGTCAGCGCACTGCCGAATACCGCCAAGACAAGACAAAGGAGGATCCAGAGCTGATAACCACCAGGCAGTCCTTTGGCCTTCTCCAGAATACCTGTATAGATCATCCATTTTGAAAAGAACCCGTTAAACGGCGGGATACCGGAGATGGACAAAGCGCCCACAAGCGCCATGGTAAAAGTGAACGGCATTTTTTTACCCAATCCACCCATTTCCGAAAGTTCACTGGACCCGACCTGTTTTTCTACCGAACCCAGCGAAAGGAATAAATTGGATTTATAGATAGTGTTGTTGATCATGTGAAAAAGTCCGCCGGCCATGGCGATGGGATTACCGCTGCCGACTCCCATGATCATATAACCGACCTGACTGACGGCATGGTATCCCAACAGCTTGCGTCCATTGTGTTGAATCATTGCCATCATAACGGCGATGATGACCGTAACCGCGCCCAGTGTGATAAAAAATAATTGCATACCAATATTGGTTTCCATATTGAATATGCTCATAACCATTCTGGCTAAAAGATATATGCCCAATATTTTATCCAAAGCGGCAGGCAAAAGCGCCACACTTTCCACGGGTGCTTCCTTGCTGTATTCAGGCAGCCAGGTGTGAAAGGGAAAACCGCCTGCTTTTGCAAGTGCGGCGATTAACAGCATGATAAATGCAAGAACGGCTGCCGCGTTGTCCAATGCGGTTGGAGATAAAAATATATTTACCTTAAAAGACTCGTGGAATAAAATGATCAGCCCTGTAAGTAATAAAGCATCACTGCCGCCGATAAGTATAAAGGTTTTTTTAGCAGTGCGTTGTGCATCGGGACCTGTGCCTAAAAGTCCAAACAGATAAAGCACCAAACCGGACAGGCCCCAAAATATTACCAGACTGACGGCATTACTGCTGAGCACTGTTGCATTACAGCAGGCAACCGTAAAAGGATAAAGAATGCAAAACTTGCCGCTCAATTTTTTATCCAGTCCCTTAAGCGCATAGATCAGGATAATGATGCTTAAAATCTGGATAAAAATCAGCGCAAAACCGGTCAGCTTATCCATGCTGAATACTTCCCATTCCAGGATTTTGATAGGACTCGGTTCTCCTAAGAGCAGACGTATCGACAGATAGAGCAGAAAAACCGAACCCAGCAGATTGAGAATACTTCTCAGCACTTTGGGCAGAACAATATTAATAATCGCAACTACAAAAGGGACGCTCACCAGCAGATATAGAGTTTTATCGACCATGGATTTCCCTCCTGATTTCTTCTGTTCGGGTGCGCGAGGCAGCCAGCAGATTGATGTTTAGACTATCCCTGTTATGATCTACAACTTTGAGGGATCTTTCCGTACAACAGTAACATGGGTCCACAGCAGCCAGTGTAATCAACGCATCTGCAATGGGAATACCTTTGCACGATGCCATAAAAGTCGGAATATTGACAAAGCTTGGGGCTCGCACCTTGTGCCGGATGGGACGGTTGGTGCCGTCGGTCCGGACATAATGAAAGACCTCGCCTCGTGGCGCTTCGTATCGTCCGATGCCTTCTCCCGGCGGTATTTCCTTGACATTATTCAGAATTGGACCTTGAATATTGGCGAGTTTATCCAGACATTGGCGTACAATTTTTATAGATTCAATAATTTCAAGGACTCGAACCACCAGCTTATCGTATACATCTCCGTTTTCCGTCACGATAACTTTAAAATCCACAAGACCGTATGCATCATTGGGCTCATCACGGCGGACATCTGCGGGCACACCTGAAGCGCGGGATGTGGGTCCGACGGCGCAAAAATTTATGGCGTCCTGTTTGCTCAATACGCCTACATTCACCAGGCGGGACTTGAGCACCGGATCATCATTGGCTACTTTGGCGATCATGATCATCTTTTTTTCAATCATGTCGAGTATTTTGGATAATTCCGGGACGGCGGCAGGATCGACATCCTTTGCCACACCTCCGACACGCATCATGCCGTAATGATTGCGGTTACCTGAAATGATTTCAAACATTTGCAGGACCGGCTCTCGATATTTCCACGCCCACATCCAGACGGTATCGTATCCGATAAAATGGCCGGCAAGTCCCAGCCATAACAAGTGGCTGTGAATTCGCTCCAGTTCACCCACCAGCGTACGTATATAACATGCCCGCTCGGGGATTTCTACGTTGCAAACATCCTCTATTGCATGCACACAAGCGATGGGGTGTGAGGTGGAGCAGATACCGCAAATTCTCTCAACCAGATAAATAGACTGGGTAAAAGTTTTTTGTTCGGAGATAAACTCGTGTCCTCTGTGCATCCAACCGATATCCAGATCGATATCAACAACCGTTTCACCATCGACTTGAAGGGTAAAATATTCGGCCTCTTCCAGAAGTGGATGAAAAGGTCCGACAGGTATTGTGTTCTTGCTCATGTTGTCCTCCTAAAACGATACGGGTGACCGAGTCCTTTGGGGTGTTCTCTGGCCAGAAGTGGCTCCATGCGCGGATGTCCTTCAAATTTAATACCCCAAAAATCGAACATCTCCCGTTCAATCCATTCGGCCCCTCTGACAACGGGTGTAATCGAGCTCATGACAGGATTTTTCAGGTCTGTCATAACAACACGTGGACAAAAGTAGCATCCGCTGGCGTCGTGGGAAAACTGGTACAAGACCTCGATTCCGCGATGGACTTCGGTTGCGGTTGCAGTTGAAAGTCTGCAGGCCATTTTTTTGAACAGATACTCCACGACTTCCAAAAGATCCTTGTTTTCAACACGAAAATATAGCCGTTTGGGCTTGCGAATTTGTTCACTAATTTTATTTCCCATTTCCTTTAAAAATTCATCGGTCCTATCCATTGAGAACCTCCACCAGTTTAACAACTCCTTCAATCATCGCTTCGGGTTTGGGCGGACAGCCGGGTATATACAGATCGATCGGTATAAATTCCTCCCTGTTTTGGGAAATATTATAACTGTCGTTAAAGCAGCATCCGCTGGAAGGACACGTACCCACCCCAACGACAAATACAGGTTTTGGGGCTTGTTGATAGATACGTTGAACCATGGGGCCCACTTTTTGATTGACAATACCCGATAAAAGTAATACATCCGCGTGCCGTATTGAACCGACCAGCTTAATGCCGAACCGTTCGATATCGTAATATGGAGTCAATAGATCAAGTATTTCAATGTCACAATTGTTGCACGGCGATGCGCTGACATGAAAAACCCAAATTGATTTGGCAAGTCTCTTGTTGTACCATCCCATATCAAGCTCCTAATACAGATAAAATTAAAGCGATAATGCCCAGCGGCGTTAATATTTTCCAGAAAAAGTGCAGGGCAGTATCGATTCTTATTCGTGGATTTGTATTCTTTATGATAATCATGACAACCACAATTGCCAGATACTTGAGAACGAACCACAGGATTCCCAAACCTTCCGATTTGAATCCTCCCAGGTATAGTAGAACCAGCAGGAAAGGATAGACAACCCACATCATAAAGTGGTTCAACTTCCAAAAGGCCAGCGGTGGACCGCTGTATTCCATCAAGGGACCCTCGACAAGTTCGGTTTCCGCCTCGGGGATATGAAAGGGGGGAAGGGTCATTTTAGCCTGGATGCATAATATCCCGAGAATAAAACCGATAATTCCGGAAGTCGCTCTTATAAATGCACCGCCGCTTTCCTGTATCCCGGCAATCTGTACAAGATCGATCTGGTATCCTGATTTGATAATAGGTATCAGGCAGACAAAAATAAAAACCAACTCATCCGCCAGCAAAAGTTTGATCTCCCGTGCTGCGCCGATGCTCGAATACACATTTCCGGTGGAAGATCCGCCTAGGATAATCATTACCGAACTGACCATCAATAAATACATGACCACAATTAAACCACCACCTATATTTTGCTGGTAGAAAAGTGCGGAACCGATCATTGTAGAAAGCAGAACCAGTGCGGCAAACGCTACAAGAGGAGCTGCGATAAACAGCCAGTGAACGCTCTGCTTGACAATCATTGTCTCCTTGCCCAGCAACTTGAAAAAATCGTTAAAGTTTTGAAACAACGGCGGGCCGACGCGATATTGGAACCGGGCAGAGACCTTACGGTCCACCCAGCCTACCAGTAATCCGACGACGCCGGTAAAAAGTAAACCGGGAAATACAAGTAAATAAAAAAGATATTCCACTTTCATACCTTTTCCTCCTTATGCCGCCAGCTGTGGCTTTTGATGGCGAGATGGTCGCCGGAGAAGTATATATGTTCTTTGGGGTTTTCTTTTTCTAAATCGGTCATGACCAGAGTGCCCTTGGGTGCCGTTTTGGTGCACAGCGGCTGGTAATCGGGATTTTTTTCCAGCTGAGTGAGGCAATAATCGCATTTTGATGTGATATAGTTGATCACTTCCGGGAAAATGGTGCCGAACGGACAGGCCAAAACGCAGCTTTTGCATCCCACACAGCGCATATTGTACCGTTTGATGGTTCCCGGTTCCAGTCTCTCCAATGCCTCCTTCGGACAGGCTGAAACGCAAAATGCGTCCAGACATTGGCGACAATAGGTCGCAAATTCGGCTACCTCGAGTAGCGAAAATTGGCCGGCGTTTTTGCGGTGAAACATATATTCACATTCAATTTTTTCCGCCGACACACCCGATTCAATGAGGGCAGGTATATCTATCAATAGTTTTTTCATTCCCAAATATCCTCCTCATTTTTTATTTGCGAATAGGGGAAAACCGGCCCGTCTTTACAGGCATAATGCTCACCGATGACGCAATGCCGGCATTGTCCGAATCCACAGTACATCTTTTTTTCCATAGACAGGTATATATTTTCTTCACGAAATCCCAGCTTGAGCAGGTCCATGGTACCGTATTTCATCATGATAGGCGGTCCGCACACCACGGCGGGGCTGGTTTTCGGATCGATTTTGACTTCTTTGAGAAGAACCGTCGCCACACCGACGGTTTCGGACCATTTTTCGTCACTCGGCACTTCGTCTACGGTTCGTAAAAATTTTACTTTTGAGTACCGGCGCCACTCCTCAACCGATTCTTTGAAAAGACAATCTTTCGGAGATTTGGCACCGGCCAGAAAGGTAATACTTTTATATTTTTCGATTTCGTGTATCAGCGTGAGGAACAATGACCGCAGCGGTGCCAGTCCACAACCACCGCCGAGAATAAGCAAATCTTTGCCGGCAAATTTATCCAACGGGTAGTTGGAACCAAATGGGCCGCGAATGCCGATACGGTCTCCTTTTTTCGTTTGATGAATATGATCGGTGAGAAAACCGGTTTTCATAATCGTCACATCCATGACATCCGAAATAAAGTGAGATGATGATGGTGTAAACGGTCCCTCACCAATATCCGGCAGGGATAACTCTATAAATTGTCCGGTTTTAAAAGGGATGGGCCGTTCCGGACGTATGCGCAGGGTTCTGATGAGCGGTGATTCCTGCACGATGTCATAAATTTCTCCCGGTATCACTTTGTATGGATTGTTATTCATTCTTTATCTCCTGTGCCCTCAGTTCAATAACCTTTTGTTCACTTATTCGCAACAGTGGCGTCTACGTTATGAACAACCTCGCGGAAATCGATTTTAGCCGCACACGCTTCAGTACAGCGGCCGCAGCCGGTACAACCGATCATGTTAAAATTGCTTTTCATATAATCGAATTTGCACAAGTATCTGTTGCGGAAACGTTGATACATTTTAGGACGGGGTGTACCGCCACCGGCGACCCGTGCGTAACCGGAAAGCTGGCATGAGTCATAGCTGCGGACTTTGGTAAATTGTTGTCCCTTGGTTTCGTCGTTTAGAATAAGGCAATAGCAGGTGGGGCAGATGTTGGTGCATGCACCGCAGCCGATACAGGCTTTTGAATTGTCATTCCATGAATCCATATCAACGCTTCTGTATTTTTCATAAACACCGGAACGGGCGTATGATTTGTTTTGTCTCTCCAGTTGTGTGACGATCTCTTTCCTTTGTTTTTCAATATCGCCGGGATCCGACTCTTTTATTTCGGCATTTTTCCCTATCAATTCCAAAAGCTCTTTTCCTTTTTTCGATCCGGTTGTCATGACATAGTTGCCGTTGATCCTGGAAAGGTTGAGATCAAAACCTTCCGTTACAAAAGGTTTTCCACCAACGAGGGTACAATGGCAGGTAGGACAGATTTCAGTACAGTCCGCAGAGACGATGGTGGTGTTTTCACGCCAAAGTTTGTAATTGGGATCGACAAAATCGTCATTATCCATCGCTTTGTCCAAAACCCGCATGGCAGCTATATCGCAGGCTTTGGCACCGACAATAAGCCGCTTGGGCGTTTTGCCGTTTTCAGGGTATACACGCTCCCGAAAATAATAATAAAGCATTTTGAGAGGATCAATGGTGCGGTATGTGTCCAGATTAAAAGTCGTATCTTCGGCGAGAGGGGAAAATTGTTGCTGTCCGTCGGTTGTGAATTTTGTGCTCGCTGGAACGATAACCTGTTGAAAATTTCCGATTTTTGATTCCCTGCACTGCTGCAGAAAATCATAAAACATTTCGACTTTAATTGTCATCACTTCACCTCAGCTGATTAATATCTATATCGTATCTTTTTACAATTTACGAGGTAAAGAGCCTGTGCGGCGTCGGATACCTTGTCGGATACAACCCATGTCGTCGTACTACTACCGGTTCTTCACAAAATAAATGAGCCTCGAAAGTTCGTGTTCAATGTTTATATTGGATATAATGGTCTCTTCGGTATTTTTAAGCCGGAGAGTCGTGAAATTCAATATTCCATAAATATGAGCGGCTTTTAATGTTTCCAGCGTCTGTTGAGCAGCAGATTCCGGAACCGAAACAATTGCAAATTGTATATGGTTGTCCTGTATATAATCGTATAATAAACTTGTTGAATAGACGGGTATTTCTGCTTCGGGATCAATGGTGGCAGGATCGATATCGAATCCAGCAACGATCTTTATACCTTCTTTATCGAATCCTTTTTTGTATTCCAAAAGCGCTGTGCCGATTCGCCCCACACCCACGATGATGATTTTTTGCACCGTGTCCTTGCCCAGGATTTCCTGAATTTTTTCAAGAATTTTTTCAATTTCATATCCACCTTTTTGGCTGCCGACGATGCCGAAAACACCAAAATCCTTTCGCACCAAAGAAGCAGATATACCTAGGGCATCAGCAATGTTATCCGAAAATACCTTTATAAAGCCCAAAGAGCGCAGTTGATACAGAAAAGTCTTGTAATTCAATAATCGGTTGATTCTTTCAGCGCTTTCCATTACTGTTCTTTACTCTACTCTAGCTTCTCTACTGTCTGCTCTTATTTTGTAATTTTAATAAAAATATAGTAAAATTTTCACAAATGTCAATAAAAAAATCCATTTTTATGATATTTTTTTCACATATTATCGATTTAATTTCGTGACCTTTGGCGCATAATTGCATCAAGTTTTTCAAAGTGTGGAATTTCTCTACACCTCATTCTCTTGATAATGAGATAATGATCTAATGTGATAGTAATGTTATGTTTTGTAAGTTATTATAAATAAATAATTTAAAATTTTGTTTTAAATTTGCGGATTTTGGCAAGGTATTTGTTACATATGTAACTTAATTACAGGTTATTTTTTACCAAATTAAGGTGATCTTTTATCATGAATCAAAAATTCAGAATCTTATTGGTTGATGATGATCCTGATTTTATCGATATCAACAGGACCATTCTTGAATCCAACGGATATGAGGTCGATGCAGCGTATACGTCAGATGACGCATTGGAAAAACTAAAAAGCTTACATTTTGATCTTTTAATCGTTGATTTAATGATGGAAGACCGGGATTCCGGTTTTACAATTGCCTATGCCGTACGTGAAAACGAAAAATTGCAATCTCTACCGATTCTCATGTTAACATCAGCAGAACAAAAAACCGGTTTTAAATTTCAACTTTCCAAAGATCAGGAATGGATGAAGGTGGATGATTTTGCTGCAAAACCCCTCAGGCCGGCTGAATTAATATTACGTGTAAAAGCTCTATTAAACAAGGATTCTTGAAAAATGAATACCAATGGTGAGAAAATACTCGTTGTTGATGATGAGGAAATAATCCGCATCGGCTGTCAGCGGATTCTGGAAGAATATGATTGCAGTGTTCAATTAGCGGAAAACGGTCGAATCGGCTTGGAAAAACTAAAATCCGAGCGGTTTGATCTCGTTTTGATCGATCTCATGATGCCCGAGCTGGGAGGGCTGGAACTTCTTGAAGAAATTTGTAAAATCGATCGTAACATCGTTTCAATTATTATAACAGGTTTTGCGACCATTGAGACAGCTGTTGAAGCGATTAAAAAAGGTGCGTATGATTATTTGTCCAAACCGTTTACTCCGGATGAATTTCGCGCCAAAGTTGGCCGCGGCCTGGAAAAGCGGCATCTTTTACTGGAAGCAGAACGCTTAAGAAAAGAGGCGGCCAAAAATCTTATCGAGTGCACAAAACAAAAATCGAGAACCCAGACGATCATCAATTCAATGGCTGAAGGTGTTATCGCTACGTCTCTGGATGGCACAATCGGTCTGGTCAATCCATCTGCCATTAAACTTTTGCGCATTAAAAATGAAAAAATAGTTGGCAACCGCATTGAAGGATTGCTTGGAATACCCGAACTTGAGGGAAAAATTAAAAGCATTTCAAAGACGTTTGTTCCTGCTACTTTTCAATTTTCCACGGCGGAAAACCGGTTTTTACAGGCCAATATTACCCCGATTGTCAGTGAAGAAAGCTCTGTCGGTACTGTCACCGTTTTGAGTGATATAACAGAAGAAAAAAAGATTGAGGAAGCAAAATCGAATTTTGTCAGTCTGGTTTCCCATGAACTGAAAGCGCCGCTGGGTGCTATTGAAGGGTATCTGACTCTAATTTTAGACGGGTTAACAGCCGGCAACGCTGAGAAAGAGCATGATATTATTCAAAAATCAAGGGATCGGGCTGCTGAACTATTGGATTTGATTAACGATCTGCTTGACCTGTCGCGAACCGACCGAAAGAAATCCCTGAAGGCCATCAAAAAAATTGATATGGCTCAATTGCTGCGGGATGTTTGTGATTTTTATCAGAATGAGGCGAAGGAAAAATCCATTTTACTCGACCTCACCGTTGCTGACCAATTACCAGCTGTTCAAGGCAGTGAGGAGGATCTTGCGCGATTGTTTTCCAATTTGATTAGCAACGCCATAAAATACACACCCAAGGGTGGGGTTGTAAATATAAATGCTGATAAAAAACGATCGCTTTTGGCGGTTTTCGTTAAGGATACCGGCATCGGTATTTCAAAGGATGAGGTCGGAAAAATTTTCGATCAGTTTTTTCGAGCCTCTTCTGCAGTTCAACAAAAAATAGGTGGTACCGGGCTTGGATTGTCCATTGCTCGAAAGATTGCGGAAGATCATAATGGGTATATTGAAGTCGATAGTGAACTGGGAAAAGGAACGACCTTTACAGTGTATTTGACCACGACAGAGGACAGGTAAAACCGGAGGAGTGAATGAATTCAACTGACATTTTAAAAAAATATCCTGAAAACGATTCGTCGGTTTTAATCCCTATTTTGCAAGACATCCAGGACAATTTCGGCTACCTGCCGGAGGATGAATTAAAAAAAGTGTCGTCTTTTTCAAAATTACCCATGAGTCGAATTTACGGAGTGGCGACATTTTACAATCAGTTTCGATTGCAGCCGTTGGGAAAATATGTTATCCGTGTATGCCGTGGTACCGCATGCCATGTCAAGGGCTCTTTTGATCTGCTTCAGGCTCTTGAGCACGAGCTGGGTATAAAGGCCGGTCAAACAACAAAAGATTTTAATTTCACAATTGAAACAGTCGCCTGTATAGGAGCATGCAGTATAGCCCCTGTTATTGCGATTAATGATAAATTTTACGGCGGACTCTCTGTTAAATCACTTCGTAAAATATTAAATCAATATCGAAAATCAGTCGAGGTGGAGGTGTAAGCGGTGGCCAAAGTGAATTCTTTTCAGAATCTGTTTGTTAATTGCTGGCACAGCTCTGAAAATCCGTGTAAATATTTTATTGAATGTATAAATGACGGGCAAAAATGCAATCAATCCGATGTTTCGTTTAAAAAGTTGGCAACTTTTAAAAATGAAGTTTTACTTAATCATCACGAGTCTCCCGTGGTATTCGTGGGAATGGGGACCTGCGGACTGGCAAACGGTGCACAGGCTGTTTACGACACATTCGTCGAAGAATTAATAAAGTCCGATGATAAAGTTCAACTGATACGCACCGGTTGTGTAGGGTATTGCGCACAGGAAGTGCTTGTGGATGTCAAACTACCCGGGCATCCCCGAGTCTGCTATAACCATGTTACACCCGAAGATGTTCCGGAAATTGTATCTGCCATGCTGAAAAAAGATGTTGTTGAGAGAAAACTTCTCGGTGTTTATCCTTCCGATGCTCCATCTAACGGTTGGGGTGAATTGCCCCGGCTTTTAAAGACCTCATTTTTCTGCAAGCAGAAAAAGGTGGTGTTGGATAACTGCGGTATAATAGATCCTGAAAATATTGACCAGTACATCGTTCGAGGTGGTTATTTAGCATTGCACAGAGTTTTGAACGAATTTTCTCCTGAAAAGGTGATACAGGAAGTACTGGATGCCGGTTTACGCGGCCGTGGCGGCGGTGGATTTCCGACCGGGAAAAAATGGCAGCTGGCGGCGGCGGAACAGTCCGAACATAAATATATCATTTGTAACGCTGATGAAGGCGATCCCGGTGCTTTTATGGATCGCGCTGTTCTTGAAGGCGATCCCCATAAAGTCGTGGAAGGTATGATTATCGCCGCTTTTGCCATCGGAGCCGGTGAAGGCTATGTTTACTGCCGTGCAGAATATCCGCTGGCCATCCAGCGTCTGGAAAAGACGATCAAGGATGCGGAATCCTACGGTTTGCTGGGAAATAACATTCTGGGCAGCGGATTTGATTTTAAATTAAAGATCAAGAAAGGCGCCGGTGCGTTCGTATGCGGAGAGGAAACCGCATTGATTCACTCTATCGAGGGCAAACGCGGAATGCCGCGCCCACGTCCGCCGTTTCCGTCCTCGTCCGGGCTATGGGGCAAACCCACCACGGTTAATAATGTTGAAACTTTTGCCAATGTACCCGTTATACTCCGAAACGGTGCAAACTGGTATTCATCTATCGGAACGGAAACGTCCAAAGGGACCAAGATTTTTGCCTTGTCGGGTAAGGTGAAAAATGTGGGTTTGATCGAAGTCCCGATGGGAATCAGCCTGCGGGAAATAATATTCGATATTGGAGGAGGAATTCCTGAGGAAAAGACTTTTAAGGCAGTGCAAATCGGTGGTCCTTCCGGCGGAGCACTTCCTGCCAAATTTTTGGATACGGCCGTAGATTATGAATCCTTACGAGCGATCGGTGCCATGATGGGGTCAGGCGGTCTGGTTGTGATGGATGAAACCACCTGCATGGTGGATTTGGCTAAATATTTTATGACATTTATCCAGTCCGAGTCCTGCGGTAAATGTATACCCTGCCGTGAAGGTACAAAACGGTTACTCGAGATCATTACAAGACTGACACAAAGCCAGCGCAGCGAAAAAACATCCGAAGAGTCGCTGCTACGTTTTCAAGGCATGGTTTACCTTGAGCGGTTGGCGGATGTAATTAAAAACACTTCACTGTGCGGTCTTGGTCAAACCGCTGCCAATCCGGTTCTCAGTACCTTGCGGCATTTCCGGGCAGAGTATGAGGCGCATTTATACGACCGGAAATGTCCGGCCGGTTATTGCCGCGAATTACTCACCTATCACATTGATACCGACAAGTGCACCGGATGTAATTTGTGTGCCAAAAAATGCCCTCAAAACGCCATTCTCGGTGAAAGAAAAAAAGCCCATTATATCATCGATGAAAAATGTATCCGCTGCGACCAGTGCCGGACTTATTGTGCTTTTGATGCTATTTATGTAGAGTAACGACACGAGGACAGAAATGAGAATTGCCATTAACGATAAATTTTGCTGGGCCAATCCGGGTGAAACTTTACTTCAGGTTGCACAACGTGAAGGTATCAAGATACCCACTTTATGTTATTTGAGCGGCTTTAGTCCGACCGGTTCATGCCGGATATGCGTGGTTCAGGTGGAAGGGCAGCGCAGTCTTGTACCCGCATGTGCTTTTCCGGTGTATGAAGATATGAAAGTGGAAACCAATTCACCCCTGGTGCGACGTGCGCGCAAGACCATTATCGAATTGTTGATTGCCAATCACAGTCAGGAATGCCTGATTTGTGTGCGGAACGGTAATTGTGAGCTGCAATCTCTCGCTGCAGAGTATGGCGTTCGATCCGTCCGCTACACCGGAGAAAAAAAGAAAAGCAAGGTGGATGTGGCCAGTCCCTCCATCGAACGGGATCCGGAAAAATGTATCCTGTGCGGCCGGTGCGTGCGGGTCTGCCATGAAGTGCAAAATGTCGGCGCTATCGATTTTGCAGAACGTGGATTTCAGAGTTATATTACGCCGGCCTTTAACCACAGTTTGAATACCGTACCGTGTGTTTACTGTGGACAGTGTATTTTGGTCTGCCCCGTCGGGGCGTTGCGTGAAAAAAGCCATCAAAAATCCGTTTGGGAAGCCCTAAATAACAGGGAAAAATATACGGTTGTTCAGGTCGCTCCGGCTATCCGTGTGTCCCTGGGTGAAGAGTTCGGTATGGAACCAGGCAGTATTGTAACCGGAAAAATTGTATCGTCATTGCGCCGCATGGGATTTGACCGGGTTTTCGACACCAATTTCAGTGCGGACCTCACAATCATCGAGGAGGCAAATGAATTGATCTCCCGCCTCAAGCAAAGAAAAGTTCCCATGCTTACCTCATGCAGTCCAGGCTGGATAAAGTATGTGGAGCAT
>JAFGEC010000128.1 GCA_016931775.1 Candidatus Zhuqueibacterota bacterium
AGAACGAAATGCCAGAAAATTTTGAGCACGTTGAAATTTAAGTCAGTTTATTTAAAAATTATTTTCATTTTAGAAATTTAGGTTATAATGTTTTATTACATTGAGATAGATCAAAACCAAAATTCCAACACCATCCACCTATATTGACTATTCAATTTTGTATAAATCTCCAACTGATGGTATAAGGCAACCTAACTGAAAATTGAATAGTGATTAATTATCTGAAACAAATGGTCTGTATCATATTCCCCCAGGTGGCAAACGCTGTCAGGGACAATTATGCACAATTACGGGCATATACATATAAAACAATAGGTTACGTTTTAACTTCCCGATTTGTTAGTTTTGTTATTTTTATTGAATTTAAATAAGTCTTGCAATTTTACAAGAACCAATTTGTTTATCCAAATAGGATGACAGATAAATAAGCAACTATGGGCTTTTTTTCCTGAATTAAATTTTTAATTGCACAATAATTACAAACACAATCTAATTTCTATAAAGCATTTCTGTTAATAACCAAATGGTTAAGTATTCTCTATATCAAAAATAATTATAACGACAGTTAAATTTTTGTATTCTCTAATTCAGCTGCTATTGCCGAAATAGCTTTGTAATGATAAAGTTCACTTACTTCTGATTGGTGCAATCCTATCGCAACGAGTGCATCCTTGATAAGTCCTTGCCTTCTTCTTTGTTTAATAATAAGCTGCAAAAGCCTCTCATCATCAGCTTGAGAGTAAGTAAGATGAGGACACCAGGCGAGTATTAAGCGAAGGAAAAAAGGAGTATTCGGATCATTCTGTAGTTCTGCAGCGATATCAGGTTCGACTACACATAAAATTGCTGGCAGCAAGGAATCACGCCATCGACGTACTGCCCACTCGTACTCTCTGTGTACTATTGTACCGAGATCACAATAGCGCGGTACCACTAGAAAAAAATGGGTGCATTTCTCAATACTTGTTGCGACACGCCTTCGCCATGGTAAAAATTGACTCTTGACATGCAGGCGATCCCAGTAAAAAGGGATATCAATAGCTGTGCAAACTTCTGCAAGCCGTTCTGCCATGGCGGTTCCTCTCTCTTCTGCCCAAGAGTAGCTGATGAAAATATAATCGTGACGGCAGAATAAACTCCGTGAGGTTTGTACATGAGTCGGCTTAATGAAAGTAGTTGCCTCTCTTTTCGCTACATGAACGTCCAGCTTGGAAAACTTTTTAAATGCTTCATCCATAATATGGTTATCAAGGTTTATAATTCGATGCATCTTAATTGATGTATCGATTTCATCTTTGAGTGACGGCGTCAGCCCAGACTGACGAGCCCTCACAGCCAAAACTAATTTAAAGCTCCATTCCCAGAGCAATCGGCCTACAAATCCTATTAATAAAAAAACAAGAGCAAGCCCTGATGTAAAAGTCGAAGGGTTAGCCCAGGCAGCAACCGCAACTACACATGCCCAAAAGCCAATCATGATTCGGTTCATTTTCCGCATCAGCTTCCACTGATCCAAGCTATTGAGTAGAAGTTTTTCAGGAATTGTTTGTTCTGGAAGCGCTTCAGAACAACCGGATGAATCCTGATCTATCTGAATCAATGTCATCAATCTTCTTGAAAAACATAGTACTGTAAGCCAATTTAAAACAATACCGCAAAGTCCTAGCAACACTAACAACGCGGATTCCTTCTTGTACCACACGACTGCACCTATAATCATTAATACTATCCAGGGCAGGGTGTGTAGATGGTTGGATTTTAATATCTTTCGAGCAGCGTTCGCCAATTCGGAACCGTCAAAGCGCCAGAAAGGCCCGAGCAAAGGCCATAAATCAAGGGAATGAAGAATTGGAAAGAAACCATATCCTACAGAAAAGCACAGGATCATTGTGGTTATTTCCCTCCATAAGCCTTTAACTCCAAACATTAGCAAAATAGCCACTAAAAATGTCGCAGGGATCGCAACAACGCTCACGATGTGAAAAAGATAACCGATATAGTAAAAGTTGGCGGCCGAAAAAGAGTAAACAACCTGGAATATCCATAATGAAGCAGATTTGAAAAGATTAAAGTGTGTATCCCATGGCGGTTTCCATATTTGTGCGTATGCTATGATGTCTTCAATAAGAGTACCAATCATATTCTCATTTATTACGGTTAGCTCATCGAAAACCACCTTTAATTCTGGACATATCAACAGTAGATTGGACATGTTGATGCCTCGGCACACAAGGTAATAGCGTCGTGGAGGTCCATTTGCACTATCAGTCGACATCTGCTTAATAGCTTTAATTACCTCTGGAGTAGACATTACGGCCTTTGATAGCACGCAGATTGGTACCCACGGAACGCCACCTAATCTGCCAGATATTGTGCTCGTATTCGAAACAAGTTCCTGATAATCTTTTATTACACAATTAATACTATTAGGAATCTGTGAAGCGAGGGCGTGAGCGAATTGTACATCCTCTTGGTCGGACAACATTACTAAAATACAAATTTCGAAATCCTTGTGTGGATTTACGTTATTATTTAAATTCACTAGTTAATTTCTCCTTCAAAGTCATTTCAAATCAGCGACATCTATATTATAGAAAATAAGTCTTACATTTACAGTTTACAAATCAACACATGCTTTACGATACAAGTTAAATCTATAGTTTATCGAAAAAAATTTTGGATATTTTTGTTTGAAAACGAATTTTTAAAATTCATATATTCCTTTATTGAAAAACTCATTTACAGAAAAAATAATTTCCACATTTCTTTAAAATACATACTTATTTTCTCAATGCAATACCGAACATTAGCAAATATTATTTTAAACATTTTACCGACTATTATATTTTGAAAAAAGGACGACATTAACATTTCCTTCACCCTTCAATAATACCCTGATATTATATAAAAAAAGTTGCAGAAAATGTCAAGAGGATTGTGGAAGAATTAGTGAATTCAAGTCACTTCTTTAAATCATCTAATATCAACCAAGACAAATAACCCCCCAGGTGGCAAATAGGTGGCAAACGCTGTCAGGGACAACTATGCACAATTACGGACATCTATAGATAAAACAATAGGTTACGTTTTGGCTTCCCGATTTGTTAGTTTTATTGTTTTTATTGGACTTAGATTAGTATTGCAGTTTTAGAAGTCCGTTGCTCTATCCAGCTGAGCTATGGGCGCGTATTAGATTAAATTTGTCAAGCATACATAAGACGGCCTTTAGGTTCCGGGATTTTTCTACCCAGATCTCGCGCCGTTTGGATCCACTCTTTTATGATCAATTCTGCGTTGGAAAGGGCTTCCTGGTACGATGCACCATCAGCGGCACAACCAGGCAGTTCCGGTACTTCGGCAATATAGGCCGTATCTTCTTCGCTCCAATAAATGATAATTTTATATTTACTCATCGATAGAATCCAGTTTGTACCTTGTAATCAGATTTCGAACCTGTTTAACCTGATAGGGTTTTGCCTTATTTGCTTTCGGCTGCAAATTAAAAATATCTTCAATAGTATCTTTGAAAAAAATATGATGACTCCCGCGAATTTTTTCTTCAAAGCCGAGTACCTGGAGTAAGGACCTAAATCATTAAAATCTATATTCGCATCTGCCTGTCCACTCAAAACTTTTAAAAGAATTTTCTCATGTTTTGCCAAATTCCTTTTCACTCCGCTACCAGAAAAAGTATAATTAAATGAGTAGCCGGTTGAGCCATCATTGCAAATAACGGATTTAATTGTACACATTTTCCATGAAAAATTCAAGATAATTTTTTAAACGACTGGTTTCATATAAATTCAAACCGTATCAAAAAACGGCCTGTTACTTTGCAGGAACGGGAAAAAGCAGAATATGCCGTCCGGCTTTTCTGCTTTCAAGTTTTGATGAACAGAAAAACGAGCACCGGAAGCGGTTTTGGGAGTAAAGGCCGCTCCCGTCAAGTACTTGGGCGGGTGGTGACAACTCGTACCCGCATTATCGACGAAGAATTGAACAGCTGTATCGTACATCTACAGGAAGTCGCCCCGGATAAGCGGCTGTCAGAATACATGCAGACCCGCCGGATTCATATCGAAAAAAGTATTTCCCGGTGTCTGGCCAGTGTCAATTCCTTGTATTTTGGATAAATCGCGATTCGTAAATTATCGGTCTTGTTTTTTGGCGTGAAAACAAGTCCGTCACCTTTGTAATCACGGACTTCATATTTGGTATCCTGCATTACCCGTGCGGCCAGCGCATTTTTATAGAGCGCTAATTCCTTTTCATTGAGATTTAAACGTTTTTTTGTTCATTTTTTTATAATGAGATTAAAAGACACATCCTCTTATTTCTTCATGGTCTCGTGGTTTAATAAAATGTTGGGCAGAAAAATAGTTGCTTATTTGCATAATTCGAATTAATTTTAATGTATGGTAAATTCAGACCGAAATATGATCCTTGAAATTCAAAAAAAAGTTGCAAAAGATGAATTCGAATTTTCAAAACATGCAACGGACCAATCCATTTTGCGCGATATTCATGTGGACGAAATACGTCAAGCTTTCTTAAATGGAGAAATAATAGAAGATTATCCAAACGATAAGTATGGGCCAAGTTGTTTAATAATGGGATATACGGTTGATAAACGTCCAATTCATATTCAGTGTAGTTACCCTTCTAGAATATTGCTAAAAATTATCACTGTATATGAACCAAACAGTAAAGAATGGATTGATTATAAGATTCGTAGGAGATAATAAAATGGTTAGAAAAGAAATTTTAGTTGATCAGAGAGTAACATATTCGATTTACAAAGATGGCAAGTTCTTCATTATTGAAAATGTGCCGGCAAGAGTAAATCAAGAGACAGGTGAACAATTTTTTTCACCGAAAACAGTAGAAAAAATTCAAAATATTATTCTGACAAATCAAAAACCACTAAAAACTATTAAAACTCCAGTATTTGAATTTTCTTAATAAGAATTTTGCCCAATCCGAGCATTAACCAGATGCAGTTCCCAAACTCCTCTCCTCACACGGCTGCACCGGTTATGCAGTGTTGTTAATATTATTTTGCCGACTTTTAATTAATGGATAGTAAAATAAATAATGTATCCTTTTCGGATGATTCATTAATCACCGATCTCAGCGACGACCGCACAATTACGGTACCGACTGCCTGGTATCCCCGGCTTTTACATGGAAGCTTAAAGGAAAGACAAAACTGGCGCTTGACCGGAAAAGGTGAGGGAATTTTTTGGCCGGCCTCGACGAAGACGTCGGTGTTGAAAATATTATAGCCGGAAAACCAAAGTAATCTTTGCATATTTCACACAAATTTCTATATTTATACACGTTACGGAACTTAATCGAAAGAGTACTGATGACTCAAGTAAATATTGACGAAATGACAAAAGATCTACCTGAATTCCTTCATAGCATTGAATCCGGTGAGACGCTGATCATTTTTAAAGC
>JAFGEC010000129.1 GCA_016931775.1 Candidatus Zhuqueibacterota bacterium
GGTGTCATATTTGAGAAAAACGCCGGAACATCGTCCAGCAAATGTAAAACATTCACCATCAGGGCGAGATCAATTTCTCCGGCCGGCCGAATTATATCCACGTCACCAAAGGACGCGGGGTGATCCTCCGCCGCCCCGCTGAGCGGGGGCGCCTCCTCGTGCCGCTTTGCGGCACTGCGGTGTCTCGCTCCGCTGAATTTTGGAAGAGGCGATGGCGCGGGTGGTGCACCACCTTTAAAACTTTACTCGACGCAAAGGATTGCAGCGGTTTCGAACCGTACTCGGACTGCTTAATATTTTGTTTAAAATATCAAGGAATCGCATTTAATGTTTCATGATCGCCCAAGAGCATAATCCCTGGGAGATCAATCTGAGTAAAACCTCAGTCTCGGGTGGGATAGAACCGGTGCGACGCACCTCATCTTGCCAAATATATGTAATTTTAAAATTTTGACAGATGTCGAGAGCCGGTGCGTCGCACCTTCCACCCATAACTGAGATATTACCAATCTGAGTATTTTTCCCTTGCTATTATCGAATTTATTATTTACTATTTTTTAAAGGGTAAAAGAGCATCAGTGTGGGAATCAAGAGGGACGATCGAACAGATTTTACCCCATAGCCTATTGGTGAATACGATGACATAAAAAAAGGCAAAACGTTTAAAAGAATGCCGGAGATGGCAATATCAGGTATTTATCATATTATGATAAATCTTAAAAATACAATCAGTTAATGGAATGGGCCGGTTACTCGGACTCCGCTCGGTAACCGTATTAAACTGTGAATACCTTGCCACAATCTCGATAAATCGATATTACTTCTTTAGTTACATATTATTTCAGTTTTAAAAAGAGGGATAAATGAAAAAGAAAATTTTATTCATTTTGCTTTTTACAATCAAGCTCATCGCCCAGCCGGATTTAATAAACAGAGAGTTTCAGGTCAATAGTTACGTAGAGTATGACCAGCAATACCCCGCCGTATGTGGATTGGCAGATGGTGGTTTTATTGTATGTTGGTCGGGCTACAAAGATAATGACTGGGGACAAGTTTCAGCACAGATATTTAATGCAGACGGCACAAAAAAAGGAAATGAATTCCTGGTTAATACCTATTCAACAGAAGATCAGATGGATCCATATGTGGCCAGGTTAGAAAATGGTAACCTTGTTGTTTGTTGGTAAAAAGCGATCAAGGTCAAGATGGTGATGATAGAGGTATTTTGGGCCGATTTTATAAAGATGAACAGGTTCATCAATTGAATAAATTTTCTCTTGTTGAGCCCGATCACGATTCTACTGTTATGCAATATGATCCGGTTTTTAGTTGGGAAAAAGCAAGTCATAAACATTTTCATTTTCCCTGGGAAGTAGAATATCATTTGTATTTATCCAAAGACGAAGGCTTTACATCCCCCCTTATTGTAAACGGTATTTACGATTCCACTTACCGGGTTAAAGAGTTGGATAAAGGCACCACCTATTTCTGGAAAGTTTGCGCTAAAAATGTTGCCGGTGACAGCCTGTGGAGTAGCGAAACCAACGCCTTTTTTGTACATCATAATGCGACTTCAAATACAAGTGATAAAAAAGAGTCGCCAGATCGTTTAACACTCCACGACAATTATCCCAATCCCTTTAATCCAACCACGATCATTGGTTACGAACTGCCGGCGCATGGAACAGTATCGTTAAAAATATATGACATAACCGGACGATTGGTTACGGAGTTGATCAACTCCACCCAGCAAGCCGGTGTGCACAATATAACCTGGAACGGCTGTAATCAAAGGAGTATACCGGTTTCAGCGGGTGTGTATATTTATCAATTGGAATTTACGAATACCAACGACAGAACGTATTTTCTACATAACAAAATGAGTTTGGTTAAATAGATGCTTTTGAAAAGGCGTTCGAACTGAGTCGAGGGGCTGATTACATCGACTCCATGATCGCCGTGGAGTTGTGCCCTAGGGTGATCAATAGCGATATGTTACATAAAAGCACAACTATTATTTTGCGAGAAACTATAAAGCACAAAGTCATAGGATGGGCCACCGGCCCTCCTTACTTTGAAATGTCTCTTTTTCTGACCATCTCGGTGATCGTTCGAAAGTCGATTTTGCCGGTCCCCATTTTGGGGAGCTCGGGGATGACGACATAAGTTTTGGGTATGGCAATCTTGGGGAGTTTTTTGCCCAATTCCCGGATAAGCGTTTTGGTTTCAACCTTTTTGGTAATGGCGGCAACAATTCGGGCGCCCTTGAGGGAATCCGGTACGTCAACCACACAGCACTCGCTGCCCGACGGCAGCAAGGTCTCCAGCACTTTTTCCGTCTGCACCAGCGAGATCATTTCACCACCGATTTTAACAAAACGTCTCAGCCTTCCCATGTGCCACAGGTATCCGTCTTTGTCCATCACACCCATGTCTCCTGTGTCATACCATCCGTCCTCGATGCGCAGGGATGTCTCTTCAATATCGTTAAGATATCCTTTCATGACAAGATCGCCTTTGACAAGTATTTTACCCTCTTTCCCGTGCGGTAAGCTTTTTCCAGTATCCAGATCAACGATTTTAACCTGCACGCCGGGGAGCGGTTTGCCGATGCTGCCGGGACGGTTGTCTTCGGGTGTGTTGACGGTGATACCCGGACTGGTTTCGGTGGCGCCGTAAGCCTCGCACAGTTCAATATTTTGTTTTTTTCGATATTCCAGTCTCAACCAGTCGGGTGTCTTGTCCGCCCCCGGCAGGGCGATCCGCACGCTGGCAAAATCTCCAGGCTGGGATTCCTTTAAATATCCGGCGAAAAAAATCGGGGTTGCGGCCACAAGTGTTGCCTTTTCCTCTCTGATAATGGCCGGAATTTTTTTGTAATCCAGGGGATTCGCATAGGTGACGGATTTGCAGCCGACCATTAAGGGCATCCAAAAGTTGGCATTAAATCCAAAGATGTGAAAAAGCGGCAGGATGGACATGACGATATCGTTTTCCGTCAGATGAAAGACCTGCTTGAGAGCTGTGATATTGGACCACAGGTTCTTATGGGTCAACTGGACGGCTTTCGGCTCTTTTTCACTTCCGCTGGTAAAGAGAATGACCAGATTATCATCCGGCTTTTTCTTCGGCAAGCGGGCGATGATGGCCGACGCCGGCAGTTTTGACCGGAGGGCTGCGGCAAGTTTGTCCTTGAGTGAAATACTTTTCATGATATCCTCAAGACATACCATTCCCGGGATCATCGGGCAGTTTATTTTTTCCAGCAGAGCGCGGGATGTGATGATGGTCTTAAAGCCGCATTTTTTTTGTGCAAATCGGCAGTTTTTGGCTGCTCCGGTCGAATAGTTGATCATGGCGGGCACCTTGCCGGCCATAAGAATACCGACCACAGCGAGGACGCATCCCGCCGACGTGGGGATCATGACGCCGATCTCGCCGTCACTGTACTTTTTAAACTTTTTCGCCAGGATCAACGCTCCGATCAAAGCTTTGGAATAAGTGACTTCCCGATCGAGCGTGCGGTCTTTGATAGCGATCCGGGAACCCAGTTTTTTTGCTTGTTTTACAAACTCTTGATAAAGTATCATGTTTTTTCCGTTTCTTTTAGTAAATGTTCAATAATTTGAAAAACCGAAATTTGGATTTTACTGTACGCTATAAACAAAAATAAATTACCTGTTCGCTTTTTAAGAACTCAACTTTATGCACTGCTGTAATGATTTAGTTTTTTCTTTGCGTGTAAATTTTTTTCTGGCATGTGCATTATGAACGGATGAAGTGGACTGAAAGTCCTCTGTAAAGGGATCACCGTATTATTAATATAATACGTCAAATACTTGCAAAAGGCAAGGGCAAAGTCGCGAGACAATGTCTGAATAAAGCTATCGTCCTTTTCCTGCCCAGTGAGATTATATATATTCAAACTGATTTTATCTGATTTCTGTAAAGAATAACCAATGATCGTTGCAGGATTAAACGGATTAGGAAAGTTCTGCTTGAGGGTGAAATTATGAGGCGATAGATCTCTATTGTGCTCAACATCTACAATCCAATCCTCGTTGAAAGCAGCCAGACCAATATCCGTCACGATCCATTTAGTATTCTTTTCATCAATGACGACAACTCGTGCATTGATATGAGGCAATCCTGATTTGTCAGGTTCATAAGTGTATTGATTAAAACCATCAAGCTTCACAAGTCCACCATAACACGAAGTAAACCAAATAGCTCCTTTATCATAAAGAGCCATTGATGATATTAAACCCCCTTCCAGCTCGGGAATTACTGTACCATATTTAAACCAATCAACATCATTATACATTAAAAGTCCATCGTATTCAGTACCAATCAATTTATGTCCTGAATCATTACTCGCAATACAAAGAACTCGATCCAGACTCATATTCATATTATCCGTGTTATAAATGGTCCAATCTTTATCATCGAATTTTGCCAATCCCTGGTGATCACAACCAATCCATTGTTATTGCTGTCGTCAATTACAATACAGTTAATATCCTGTCCATTGGCAGATCCGAGTTATTCCTGTTATAAACAGTCCAGTTTTCTCCAGCAAATTTCACCAGGCCTCCACCCCTGGTACCAATCCACTTATTGCCATTATCATCAATAGCAATAGACATGATTTGGTTTTCAGGCATACCGGAATTATTTTCATTATAGTAGAACAATGAACCGGCAGGATTTTCAAGATAGGCCAAGCCGCTATATCTATATCCAATCCAAACTGATTCTCCTTCAACTGCAAGCGATGTAACGATATTGCCGTCGGTATAAGATTTCCATTGCGGGGCTTGAGAGTATGCACAACACGCTAGAATGAAAGTCGAAATATAGTATAATTTAATTGCTCTTTTCATTGAGAGCATTCCTTTTTTGTTCCTGTTACTATGTTAATGACAATGCAAGCTTACATGGTCACAGTTAACGAATGTATCAGTGGTTGAAACCACAGCAAGAAAAGTTCAGAAAAAAAGAAATATACCGATTCCACTAAAATTGTAAAAGCGATACGGTGGTTTTAATCCATTGAATGCAATCGTTATACCGTTATATTACAAAAATGATATTGAAAATCAGTATGTATAATTATGTTCCGAAATTATTGCATCATGCTACTCGAACGA
>JAFGEC010000130.1 GCA_016931775.1 Candidatus Zhuqueibacterota bacterium
AATGATTTTACAAAATTTAATCCTGAATTTTTTCAGCATTTTGAGTCCAGAATCCAGGATCTGTTAAACCTTGGTATTGAAGCGGATATCATACTATTTCATCCCTATGATCGATGGGGATATCAATCGATGGAACCTGAAATCGACGAGTTTTATCTTAAATATGTCATTGCCCGATTTGCCTCATACCGCAATGTGTGGTGGTCGCTGGCAAACGAGTTCGATTTCATGGCGCATAAAAAGATGTATGACTGGCATCATATTTATAAAGTTATTAAAGAGAACGATCCTTATGATCATCTGGCGGGCATTCATAATGGTCGCGTTTTATATGATCATACTTTACCCTGGGTTTCTCATGCAAGCATACAAAGTTCTGCTTTGGATAAAGGCGCTGAATGGAGAGAGCAATATCAAAAACCGGTAATTTACGATGAATGTCGTTATGAAGGAAATATTAATCAAGGCTGGGGAAATCAATCAGCACAAGAAATGGTTCACAAGTTCTGGTTAGGCACAATCAGGGGTTGTTATGTCGGGCATGGTGAAACTTATAATCATGCGGAAGATATTCTTTGGTGGTCAAAAGGCGGTGTTCTTTATGGTGAAAGTCCGTCAAGAATTGCATTTTTCAAAAGTGTATTAGAAACCGGTCCACAGGATGGGATTGATCCCATCGATAAATATTCAGGCGGCAAAGCCGGAGAATATTATCTTTTTTATTTTGGAACGGATACCCTTGATAAATGGACGTTGAATCTTCCGGAAAATATTAATTTTCAGATTGAATTAATAGATGTTTGGGAAAAAACCATAAAAAAAATAAAAGGTGAATATACTGGAGAATGTATGGTAGATTTGCCGGGAAAATCCTATCAAGCGCTTCGCGTTCAAAAAACCGGGTATAACTTTCCGGTTGATCCTGTGAAAATATCCGCTTTTTCCGGTTACTTTTATAAATCTACCGAGGTGCAATTATCTACCTATGATGATTTGGAGATTCGATATACGTTGGATGGTTCAATACCCAATAAAGAATCAACGCTGTATAAAAAACCGATCAAAATAACCAAAGAAACAGTGCTGAAAGCTGTTTCATTCAATGATAAATCACAGCGGAGTGAGGTTGTCTCCATGCACTTCACGAATGTACTGCTTACTCCATCAGTTAAAAGTGAAGCTGGTTCTCCAGGAATCAAATATAATTATTATGAAGGCCAGTGGCGTAATCTACCTGATTTCAAAAAATTGGATGTTGTTGAATCAGGTATTATTACCAACTTAAAATTTCCTGAATTGAGGCAACCGGATCATTTTGGATTAACTTTTGATGGATATATTGATATTAAAAAAGATGGCGTATACACCTTTTATTGCAGTTCTGACGATGGCACATTTTTGTGGATCGGTGATTCTCTCATAGTTGAAAATGATGGGCTTCATGCCGAGATGGAAGTTGGCGGGCAAATTGGACTTCAAAAGGGATTGCATAAAATAAAAGTTCATTTCTTTGAAAATGATGGTGGAGAAGTATTAAAAGTTCGCTATGATGGTCCCAGTATTGAGAAACAGGAAATCCCCGAACAAGTTTTGAAACATTGATAATTTGTGATTAGGATATTTAAGGTTCAATATCGATTTTTATGAAAAGGTCTCTTTGTGTTTCAGAAATATAGAAAATTCAGGAGATTATTTATCGGATACATGTATCAGAAGTAAAATGACAATTTTTTTCAAAGGATTAGAAAGATGAAAACAATTTTTATATTAATGTTAATTATTTTCGTACTCGGTTCTCTAACATTTGCGCAAGGAGCACAACTCAAACCACGGATTATCAACACCACCGATCTCGGCGCCGATCCCGACGATCAACAGTCCATGGTCCGCTTTTTGGTCTGTTCCAACGAATTTGATGTCGAAGGATTGATTGTCGCGACCGGTTGCTGGAAGACGTCTCAAAATTCAACCGCCATGCTTGATAAAATCGTAAACGCCTACGGCAAGGTTTATGACAATCTTGCAGTTCATGCCGAGGGTTATCCTACTCCTGAATACCTAAGATCCATCTCCGTACTGGGCCAAAGGGGCTATGGTATGGGTGCTGTCGGTACAAGCAAGGACAGCCCCGGTTCTGAGATGATTATTGCCGCCGTGGACAAGGACGATCCGCGTCCGGTTTGGGTCACCGGTTGGGGAGGTATTAACAACGTCGCGCAGGCGATCTGGAAAGTACGGAACACCCGCAGTCCTGAGGAACTGGCTGTTTTTATCAGTAAACTGCGTGTATTTGACATTTTGGGACAGGACGACGCAGGTGCCTGGCTGACGAAAAACTTTCCCGATCTTTTCTACATCCGTGCGACCGGTGTGTACGGTTGGGCCCCCTCCGACAACTGGATAGACTTGAACGTCCAAAATCACGGACCATTGGGAGCAGAATACCCGGATAGGCAATGGGCTACGGAAGGTGATACTCCCTCATTTATGCATGTCTATCCAAACGGCATCAACGATCCGGAGCAGATCGAGCAGGGCGGCTGGGGCGGCCGTTTCAGCTTTACCAAAAAGGCCAATTTACGAGGCATGTCAAAAGTCAATCAGATCTCTGATGAATCGCAGTACGATCCATATTACATGTATACCAATACATCGGAGGGATCTAACGCCATCAGCCGCTGGAAACCTGCCTATGATAACGATTTCGAAGCCCGCATGGATTGGAGTATCACGAACGACTACTCGAGTGCAAACCATCATCCTGTCGCTGTCGTAAATGGCGATACAACCGGACAGGTTTTAGAATTAACTGCAGCACCAGGTACAACCGTCGAGCTCAATGCAGCCGGTTCATCTGATCCGGATGGCCATTCGCTTTCCTATAATTGGATTTTTTATAGAGAGCCAAGCACCTATAAAAAATCCCTGGTTATTGATCACCGGACAACTGCCGCGCCTGTGGTGAACATTCCCTCAACTGCGGGCGGCTCAGAACTTCATATCATTCTGGAACTATGCGATTCCGGGGAGCCTGATCTTTATGCCTATCGCCGTGTGATCATTCATGTTAGCGAGAACACCGGTATGGAAGAATTAAAATTAAAAAAGATTTTCAAAAGATTCAAGTTGTACCCCAATTACCCAAATCCTTTCAATCCTGAAACTGTTTTTATCTATGAACTGGCGTGCAATTCGTTTGTGTCATTCAAGATTCTTGATATTCTCGGACATGAAGTTTTAACCCTGGTGGATGAGGAACAGCATGCCGGTATCTACCATTTACAGTGGAATGCATCTGATCTGCCAAGCGGTGTGTATTTTTTTTATATCCATGCAGGTGACTTTACAGAAATGGAAAAGATGTTGCTGATCCGGTGAGCACCATCGGAGTGATGACAAAAAAGTATTATATTCATGATGACTTTTTTATATCGCCGTACGTTCGGCGAGATAATAACAATAGCGGCTCTCCGTTTTTAATACGCTGCAGACTGTTTGATATCCAATATTTTAAAATTGCACCACGATTATGATCAACATTTAGGAGACAGGATGAAAAGGGATTGCGGAATATTAAAACCGGCTTTGTTTTTGCTGCTGCCGCTGATATTAAATGCACAAAGCATAATGATCAACGAAATCATGTCTGCCAATGGATCGACTGTTTCTGATGAAAATGGCGATTATCCGGACTGGATTGAATTGTTTAATTCAGGCGGCTCATCTATCAATCTGGAAGGCTATGGGCTTTCTGATGATCGTCTGGATTTAAAAAAATGGGTTTTTCCAAACACGAGTCTGCGTCCGAACGATCATTTGTTACTTTTTGCCTCCGGTAAAGATCGGGCGGGAGTGATAAATCATTGGGAAACAATCATCAGAAAAGGTGATTATTGGAAATATCAAATAGGAAATGCATCAATACCTTCAAACTGGATTGATCTTTTATATGACGATTCCGGCTGGAGTGAAGGTCCCAGTGGTTTTGGGTATGACGATGGTGATGATGCAACTTTGGTTCCCAATGGTACGATTTCAATATTTATTCGAAAGAAATTTGTGATTAAAGATACCGCCGCTATGGTAAACGTCATTCTGCATGTAGACTATGACGACGCTTTTGTTGCTTACCTCAATGGACGGGAAATCGCTCGATCAAATATCGGGATTCCCGGAAATCCCGTATCTTATAATCAGCCAGCAGATGGTGATCATGAAGCAAGAATGTACGATGGAGGCGATCTTGAAAAATTCGATATTGGGAATGCACTTGCGTATTTAAAAAACGGTGAGAATGTTATAGCAATACAAGTACATAATAAAAGCGCCACTTCAAGTGATATGAGCCTGATCCCTTTTCTTTCGTTTGGATTAACGAATATACCACGTGATGCGAGGGGATCGGATCCGGTTTTAGGTTTAAAACCTTCCCTGTTTCATACTAATTTTAAGATTAATAGCGGCGGTGAAAGTTTATATCTGACCTCCCGGAGCGGACAAATAGTAGACTCGATAAAAATAAACGATATTCCTAAAGATGTATCATTTGGCAGAAAGCCTGATGGTGGATCAGACTGGTTTTTATTTGATAAACCAACCCCGGGAACGGTTAATGACAGCGATGGCTATTTAACAACAAGTTCAATGCCTGATTTTTCCCATACCAGAGGATTTTATGAGGCGCCGTTTGATTTAACTTTAAGCTCAGAATCAGAAAATACGGTCATCATGTTTACATTGGATGGATCAAAACCGGATCGAAACAATGGAACTAAATACTCTGGCGCTATACCTATTTCCACGACCAGCATTGTTCGTGCAATGGCTATTACTGATCAAGGCGCAGGTTCTGATGTCCGGACGCATACATACATTTTTACAAAAAATGTAATCAAGCAGGATGACAGCGGTTTACCGGCGAGTGAGCATAGTCGAGATCATATTTACTGGACTGAAGAATTTGATATGAATGATGTTTCACAATCTGAAGAGGAGATAGAAAATGCATTAAAGGATATCCCGACAATTTCCATTACGGCTGCATACGATTCATTGTTTGGTATAGCCGGGATTTTAAGGGGACAAAATTTAAGAGAAGGTTCCGGTGGACTGTCGGGTGATCCAAATGATCCGAATTGGCGTGAACTCGTGGAGTGTTCCGTAGAAATGATTTATCCTGAAAATCAAAAATTCTTAAAATATAAAAGCTGGCAAGAGAATTCCGGAATTAAAATTCAGGGCGGCGGCGGAAGATGGAACAACGGCTACTATGACCACAAACAATCATTTACTCTGGAATTTAAAAATAAATATGGTTCCGGGCTGTTAAAAAATGATATTTTAACGACTGCTCCGTTTAATCGCTCTTCATCTCCGGGAGTATTTGACAAGATAATTCTCAGAGCCGGCCATAACAAAAGCTGGGGCGCTGATTGGGACCGGGAAAATACAGTCTATACACGTGATCAGTTCGGGCGTGATCTACAAATCTTAATGTCGGGATGGGGAAGCCGTGGTACCTTTGTGCATCTTTATATTAATGGAAAATATTGGGGCCTTTATAATCCTTGTGAACGGATGGATGATAATTCTCTGTCTATATATTTTGGCGGCGAAGCCGATGACTATTTTTTTGGAAAAGGCAAAGGAGGTGATCAGGCAGGAGATAACGGTAGGTTCGATTATCTGAATAATACAACCTGGACGAATAGACAACTTTCCGAACTTGAAGAATACCTTGCTGTAGATGAATATATAGACATGTGTCTGCTATATTGCTATTCCAATCCAGGCGACGGACCGCAATATTATTATGGAAATAGAAATACCCCCCCCGGACCGGCTTATTTTACTGCCTGGGATATTGAAGATAGTTTTGAGGGCGGCAGTGTAAGAACCGGTCCTCCGGTTTCAATTGAGACGATGGTAAAAGCTGGTAGTGATCAATTTAAAGCTTACTTTAATGTTAAAAATAATATCGATTTTAAGATGAAATTTGCCGATCGGGCTTATAAGCATTGCTATAATGACGGAATTTTAACTGACATTAACGCTGCTGCTGTTTGGGATTCACTTAACCGGTCAATAGAAAAAGCTATTTTATGCGAAATTGCCAGATGGGGAGATGAACGTGGCGATCCATATGATTATCAACACTGGCTGGGAGAATGGATAGACGTAAAAGATGATATTGTATACAGAGCAAGAAAATTGATCATTAAACTGCAAGCTGCCCGTATGTACCCGAGGACCGCTCCCCCAATTTTAAAAGACGGTGATAAAACAATTACAAAGAGTATATTATTTACAGAATCAAATTTCCAGTTAACAATAGAATCGGCTGTATCTGGTGGAAAGATATATTATGCAAATGATGGAACAGATCCAAGAAAATGGGACCTGACAGGGAATAATTCATCAACTGCCGTTGAAATAGCGGAAAGTAAAACAATCACCATTTCTGATGTCGTTATTTTAAAGTTACGTACTAGAAAAGACAACGAATGGAGTCCGTTACGAGAAATAAAAATAATACCTAAAATTCAGTCCGGATTGGTTATTAATGAAATTAATTATAACTCAGCGCCAAATTTTGACACAGAAGATTGGGTCGAGATTTATAATAACTCCAATACAAACGTATCATTAAATGGTTGGAAGTTGACCGATTCTAATAACGCCAATATATTTTATTTCCCAGATGGTTTATTCATTGAGAAAGAAAATTATCTGGTTGTTTGTCACGATACAGTCAAATTTAAGGAACTTTTTCCAGATGTAGATAACTATGTTGGTAATATAGATTTTAAACTTGGCAATGACGGCGATAAAGTCCGACTTTACAAAGCTGATGATATTTTTGATATTGTAAATTATGATAATGTCCATCCTTGGCCAATTGCAAGAGTAGGAAATGGCGCTACACTCGAGTTATTACACCCATCTCTTGATAATAGCAAACCGGAAAATTGGGCGGCCTCTCAAAATCATGGAACTCCTGGTTCTATTAATTCTGTATATATAACTCGTGTCAAAGAACGACAATCTGATCCTGCTCTGAGAGAATTTGTACTTTACCAAAATTTTCCGAATCCTTTTAATCGAGCTACAAATATATGTTATATTATGCACAAGCCAACCAAAGTTAATTTAAGCGTTTTTGATATCACCGGGAAAAAAGTCTCGGAATTATTAAATTCCAATCAAGGCGTCGGTCATTACAAGATTACATTTGAACCGGATAATTTAGCAAGCGGTGTTTATTTTTATCGTCTGAAAGCTGGACAATATTCTACGATAAAAAGGATGTTATTTATAAAATAGTATCAAATGGAGTTAAATTGAAAAAGTGTTTATTTACTGGTTTAATCGTTATTTTTGTTTTATGTATTTTTACAACATGATGGCTTTTATGAAATTCCGTCTTATTGTTTTTACGGATACCGGATTTAATCTATAGAATGAATATCTCCCGTCTAATTATTATTAGAAACCTCTGAAAAATTGACAAATTTGTTAAATATTTCGTATATTTGTTACAATGGCCAAATAAACAGGAGATACGATGCGAAGCAATAAAACCCATAATGAAGATTTGTTTACCGGTGCAGCTAATATGATTTTGCTCGTAACCTATTCGAATATATGATGTCGGCTATTGTAAATAACATGCAATGTGCTAAAATTCAAGCTATCTAAAGGAACAAAAATGTGCCTTCGGTGGTACTTGATTTTAATATCTTGAGTATGTGAATGAACAGTTTGTATAATAATTTCGGTATTTAAAAACAATTTTTTAAATAACATTCTAAACGATAGAAACATTTGTTTATGTCAACTTTTCAGAGGTTTCAAATACACCATCATGGAACCGAAAGCGGAGCTGTTCCCGACGGATATTTCTGCTATCTTACAGGAGTTAACAGTACCTTAAATGTCAGGAAAGACACATTTTTTCCTTTCGATAGTATCGATCTGCTATCGTATAACATTTATCTTGCTTTTTATGTGATGGATTTGTAACTTATTGAAAGTAAAGATAAATAATCGAAAGTAAAAACAACAACATAAAGGTTGTATATCAAATCATTAACTTTGAGGCAAACAGACGATAAGATGCTATATATTCTGAGTATTGATCAAAGTACCTCTGCCACCAAAGCGATACTTTTTGATAAACGGGCAAAAGTGAAAAGCAGAATAGATTTGCCGCACCGGCAGTTTTACCCAAAAGAAACATGGGTAGAGCATGATCCCCTAGAAATTTATAATAATACTGTTGAGTTGATCGGACGAATTACGCAAGAAAATAATATCAACTCTGAAGCATTAGTGTGTATTTCGATTTCGAATCAAAGGGAGACGATCGTCGCCTGGGATAAACGCACTGGGCAGCCGATTGGGAATGCGGTTGTGTGGCAATGTATGCGGGGCGAGGGCAAATGCAACCAATTGAAGCAGGCAGGGTTTGGTGACGAATTCCGGAATAAAACAGGATTAATTATTGATCCGTATTTTTCTGCGAGCGGTTTGAGTTGGTTGTTAAAAAACTATCTTATTACAAATAAAGGAGCAAACTACGATAATATTCTGGCGGGAACAATTGATTCTTGGCTCATCTGGAAACTGACGAACGGTAAAGTACATGCCACGGATTTCAGCAATGCCTGCAGGACGCTTCTGTTTAATATTCATACTCTTTCCTGGGATAAGGAGCTATGCGCTCATTTTGATATTCCTCTTGTTGTTCTACCTGAAGTCAAACAATCTGATCAAATGTATGGCGAAACTGACGCCAGAGGTGCTCTGGGCGCACGCATCCCGATTTGCGGTGTGATGGGGGATTCCCATGCCGCTTTGTTCGCTCAGGCCTGCACCCAAAAAGGTTTGGCTAAAGTAACTTATGGTACCGGTTCATCGGTGATGATGAACATTGGCGACCGGCCGCTGGCAGCACCTGAAGGACTGGTTACATCCATTGGCTATTCTATAGGAGGCAACCTGGCGTATGTGTTTGAAGGGAACATCCATAGTACCGGCGCAACCATTAAATGGCTGGTGGATGAGTTGAGGCTCATTGTAAAGTCATCGGAATCAGAAAAAGTAGCAACAACCGTCGATTCCACGGAAGGCGTGTATTTCGTACCCGCTTTTTCCGGTTTGGGTGCTCCGTATTGGGATAACATGGCGCGCGCTTGTATTTCGGGGATACACAGCGGTACAAGAAAGGCGCACATTGTACGCGCTGGCCTGGAGAGTATCGCCTACCAGGTGAAAGATTTATTGGACTTGATGACAAAAAAAGCAGGCATTTCACTGTTGGAAATCAGGGTGGACGGCGGACCGACGAACAACGATTTCCTGATGCAATTTCAAAGTGACATGCTTGACTCGAAGGTCGCTGTGAGTGATGTGGAAGAGGCCTCCGCATTAGGCGCTGCGTTTGCCGGTGGACTCGGAACAGGGTTTTGGCAGCATTTTGATGAATTGAGCAATTTAGTGACCACAAAAAAAAGTTTTAAGCCAAAAATGCCGGACGAGGTGAGAAAGAAATTATATGACGGCTGGCTAAAAGCACTTGAAAAAGTGAAAAGTAATTGAATAATAAAGGAACCGCAAAATGAACAAGTATTTCATAATTTGTTTAATCAGCTTACTGACGGCAGGCCTGTTTCTAATATCCTGTTCATCCTCGGATAAATCAAATGAACCGAAAAAAATAGCCGTAGTCATTTCAACCCTGAACAATCCCTGGTTTGTGGTGCTTGGCGAAACGGCCAAACAACGCGCTGAAGAACTCGGTTATGATGTGGCCATTTTTGATTCCCAAAACAATCCGTCAAAAGAGACCGAGCACTTTGACAACATTATTGCCTCCGGATTTAAAGCCATCTTATTTAATCCGACGGATGCGAAAGGTTCTATTGTAAATGTGAAAGCCGCGAAAGACGCCGGCATTCCGGTTTTCTGTATGGACAGGGAAATCGATGCGAACAACCTGGCTGTTTCCCAGATTCTCTCGGATAATTATTCCGGTTGCGTACTTTTAGGGCAGCATTTTGTTAAAAAACTCAACGGGACAGGCACATATGTGGAACTCCTTGGTCTGGTCGGCGACAACAATACCTGGAACCGTTCCAAAGGTTTCCACAGCGTGGT
>JAFGEC010000131.1 GCA_016931775.1 Candidatus Zhuqueibacterota bacterium
GTTTGGGTGCCTGAATTCGGCCGTCATAAAAAAGTCATGTTTAAGAAAATTAACATTGGTGTTGCTGTCGTTTCGTTTTTTATATTTGCTGTGGTTTATATCGGTGCATATCCGATCCTTGATTTCTTGTATGATGGCAAGTACAATAACGGCGTTTTACTCTTGCGCCTATTTGCGCTGGTTGGTGTATTACGTATGTTTTATTCACTGAACTCGAGTTATATTATCGGTAAAATGGGAAAAAAACCGATTCGTTTACATTTTTTCTTTAGCCTTGGCAGCGTTCTGGTTTACTGTCTGTTATTATACTTCTTTTTATCAAATTTTGGGGTTATTGGCGCAGGTTGGGCGTTGTTGATCATAACCGCTCTTCGGCTGGCATCAAGTTATTATGTTGTTATGAAAAAATGGCCAAAGAAAGAGATTAAAATCGAGGGAGGAGACGATTTTCCTGTTTTAGAGTAAAAATTATTATTTCCCGCAATGTGCTCCTGTCGGCTGTATGTAATATCTAAACTGTTTTTATTTTTGAGTGTCTGCATTAAGCACCTGCGTTTTTTGATTTTGAGCAGACCGGTTTTTCCTTTTAGTGATACCTGGCACGTCGAATTTTGTTTTTTTTACTAACATTATATTTATTATATTGCCATTTATGTTTTAATAAATGAGAAACAATCAGTATGTCGAAACATCCAAATATTTTATTAATATCAATAGACAGCTTGCGCCCTGACCATCTTTCGTTATATGGCTATCATAAGGAAACGAGTCCAAATCTCGAACTTTTTGCCGCACAGGGTATAATCTATGAGAATGCGTTTTCCGCCGCAAACTGGACCGGGGCAGCCGTATCATCTTTGCTCACCGGCCTGTACCCGACTTGTCACGGGTATACCAACAGGAGATATTATCTTGATCCCGATGTTGAATCCATCGCCACACTTTTACAAAGAGCGGGATTTTACACGATATGTTTTTCAAATAATTTATATATCAGTCACAAAACCGGCATGTCTCAGGGATTTGATAAATTTTTGTATCAGGGCAAAGAGGAGCGGCAGGATTCCGGCAAAGACCTCATTGCAAAAGAAAGCAGATTGGCTGCAAAATTAAAAAACGTGCTGCCTGCGAGACCGAAATCGCTCCTGAAAGATGTTCTGGACCACGCAAATCACAAACGAATGCTTACGCGCGACAAAGGCGCTTTTAAAACGGAAACAGCCTTTAAAAAATGGTTCAACCGGTATAACGGTGAGAAACCTTTTTTTGCATATATACATTATCAGGAACCACACTCCGTGTACTTTCCACCGTTTCCCTTCAGAAGACGGTTTTTCAGCGGTTCCTGGGTGTACGAGAGTAAATATCTCGATTTTGATCTGATAGATTTTTTTGGTGGAAAAGTTGAATTTACCGAGCAACAGATAAATCATTACAAAGAATTATATGATGGAGAAATTGCCTATCTTGATTGGCGGCTGGGCCGCCTTCTTGATTACCTCAAACACAATCGGGTACTGGATAATACCGTTGTGATTGTTACGGCCGATCATGGTGAAAATATGGGTGAAAATGGATATTTTTGGCATGCTTTCTGCTTATATGATTCATTGATTCGAATACCTTTAATTATCAGGTATCCGGAATGGTTCGCAAGTGCCAGCCTGTCGTCGGAGCTGGTTCAAATTGTAGATATCGTTCCAACATTAGCTGATGGACTCAATTTGAACTGGCCGTTTTCAAAAGTCCGCCAGGGAGAATCCCTGCTGGCAAAAAAACACCGATCCGCCGTTTTGGTGGAGACTTTTAGCGCTGAAAAAATGGTAAAACGGTGGCTAAAACGGCGTAATGACCTTGAAATGCAGGATTTTCAGCAATATTTTCGGGATCTGGTGGCGTACCGTACAAATAAATATAAATTGATAAAGTCCTCAGACGGCGGGTCTGAATTTTATGATCTCGAAAATGACCCCCTGGAAGGTCAGAATTTATATCATCAGGATGATCCTCGGGTTATCGCGTGTGAAAAAAAACTCGATGAATGGACCGGGACTTTTTCTCCACATGTGGCCGATGAGACACAACCCGGTTTTGATAAAGATACCTGGGAAAAGATGAAGGCGCTAGGGTACGCCTAGATGGACTATGGACCGGAAAACGGACAGACGGATAAAAATACTGTATCTAATACCTTCATTTCAGACAGGTGGTGCGGAGATGCAACTGTTGACACTTGTCGAAGGAATTGATAAATCCCGCTTTGATGTCACAGTCGCCGCATTTTATAAAGGAAGGCAGTTTGATAAAAAATTTTGTCGTGTTGCAGATGTTGATATTGTCTTTCTTGGTAAAAAACATGAACTGGATTTTATGTTTCTAAAAAACTTGATAAAATTGATAAAGCGAAAACAGTTTGATATCATTCAGCCTATTAATGTTTCGGCAAGATTTTTCGCGTTTTTAATCGCAAAATACTTAAAAATACCGTATATTATAACGACCGAAAGAAATGCGAAACTTATCATCAATTCATTCGGAACAAGAGTTTATTTTTTTTTCGAAAAATACACAAACCGGTTTTGTACACTTTTAATTGCAAATAGCCGTGCGGGCGGGCAATTTGCAGAATCTCAAGGTGTGCGGCGTGAAAAAATAAAAGTGATCTATAACGGAATTTATCCGGAAAAACTTGTGGTAAGCGATCCTCAAGCGATATATCGTTCTTTCAATATTCCTGTAAACAGTCGAATCGTTACCATGGTTGCCCGCGTGATCGATCAAAAAGATCCGCTCACGTATGTTAAAGCAGCGCAGCTGGTGGCTGAGGAGATTAAGGACGTGGTCTTTTTACTTGTCGGAGACGGTCCCCTCCTTGAGACGGTCAGGAAACGAGTAAAAGCAAACAATCTGCAGAGTCGGTTTATTTGTGTCGGAAACAGCCATCTCGTCGCCGATTTTTTGTCACAAACGGATATCTTCGTTCTCACTTCCAATGTAAGTGAAGGTTGTTCAAACGCCGTTATAGAGGCTATGTCCTTTGGCGTTCCCGTGGTTGCTACAGATGTTGGCGGCAGTGCGGAAATTGTACGAAATGGCAAAACCGGTTTTCTCATAAAGCCCCGCAACCCGGAACGCCTGGCCGAAAAGATTGAGGAGCTTTTAAATAATGAAACGTTACGAGAGAAAATGTCCGATAATGCCGTAAAATGGGCAAAATCGGCATATTCGCAGGAGACGATGGTGAATGCGTATGAAAATATCTATACAAAACTAGTGTTTAATACATAAATATATAAGAATCCAGGATGCAACTAAATTGGTCAAAGAAAAATATCTGAACGGAAGGGCGAATATTTGTGGGTTGATGGTCGACAAGATCTCGCTGGATCAAACCGTCAATTATATTGATGAAGCAATTCCTCACGGGGAATTATGCCACATTGTTCTCGTTAATGCTGCGAAAGTTGTAAAAGCTAAATTTGATCCTGATTTAGCGAGTATAATAAAGTCCGCCGATCTGGTCGGAGCTGACGGCGTACCGATTGTATGGGCGTCAAAGATACTCGGCCAGGCATTGCCCGGCCGAGTTAATGGAACGGATTTAATGGAGCGGTTGTTTGAACTGGCTAATCGTCGTGGTTATAAATTGTACTTGTTGGGCGCCAAGGAAGAAATTATTTCTAAAACGGTTCAGGAATTGAAAAAACGCTACCAATCCATTCAAATTGCCGGTTATCGGAACGGATACTTTGATTCATTGGAGGAAGAAAAGCAAGCTGTGCGTGATATAGCTGCTTCCGGCGCCGATATTTTGCTTGTTGGAATGGGTTCTCCGATGAAAGAAAAGTGGGTACGCCGAAATAAAGCCGATCTGGGCGTACCGATCATTCATGGTGTCGGCGGTAGTTTTGATATTATAGGAGGGCTTACAAAAAGAGCACCTGTATGGATGCAAAAATACGGCCTCGAATGGTTTTTCCGGCTTTGTCAGGAGCCGCGTCGAATGTGGAAACGATATTTATTCACCAATACGGTATATGTTGCACTTGTTATCAAAACTTTTTTTGAACGAATAGCCGAAAATAATAAAAAGTTGGAATCTGGGAAATAAGCATCATTTGATAGGGAGACGACATGAAAATTGAAAACGTGAGCATCTTTTCCATTTTTACTATTTTTATTTTGGTTTGTTTGGTATTTGGTCAAACTGATGTTTGGTTAAGTAACGGTCCCTATGGCGGAAATGTAAAAAGTATTGCCGTGGACCGGCTGAATACTAACATCGTTTATGCGGGTTTGGAAAACGCGGGTATTTGGAAAAGTATCGACGGCGGACAAAACTGGACGGCCTTAAACACCGGTTTATTGGATAAAAATATCCAGGTCGTAGCAGTCGATCCATTTATTAACGATATGGTTTATGCCGGGACACGTCTTGGAGGTGTCTACAGGAGCAACAATGGTGCGACAGAATGGCGCGAGATTAATTCGGGCATGATCACTGTCAATATCAAAGATATAGCTTTTAATCCCAACAGACAACAACATGTCTTTCTTGCAACGGATATGGGCATGTTTGAAAGTCAAAATTCCGGAGATAATTGGAATCAGTACCTCATCGACGGGCTGACCAGCCTGAATCTTTCATGTGTTTTATTTTCATCCCGAGACACCACATTGTATGTGGGAACCGAGGACAGTGGCATATTTCGAAAAAGTCCGCAGGATACCGCATGGATACCCGTCAATAATGGTTTGACCAATTTAAATGTAAACGATATTGTTGTTGTTCAAAAAGCCACGGGGAATATCGAGTTGTTGGCTGCAACCGACGGCGGTATATACCGGTCAATGAACAGCGGCGACAGCTGGCTTCCGTTTTCAACCGGAATCGAACAATCCAACGATAATATCATCCAATTAGCCGTGGATCCGATAAACAGCAATTTCATTTATGCTGTTTCCTACGGTGGCGGTATTTATAAAAGCCTGACCGGTGGTTTAACCTGGACGTCGTCGGGCAACGGCTTGGCCAGTACTTATTTAAACTGTATTGCCATTTCACCCTCGCAAAATATGACTTTATTCGCTGGAAGTGAAGGCGGGGGAATCTATAAAAGTTCTGCCGGTGGAGCCGTCTGGATGGCTTCCAACAAAGGATTGGCCAGTGCTGAAGTGACGACGGTATTGTGTGATCCTTTCAATCAAAATTATATTTATGCAGGTGTTAAAGGCGGCGGTATTTTCCTGAGCACGGATGGTACACAAACCTGGCAACCAATAAATGAAGGCCTGAAAAATTTAAATGTTATAAAAATAATCGCTGATCCCGCCAATCCAGGTGGTGCCTATGCGGCTATCTGGCAGAGTGGTGTTTATAAAAAAAATCCCGGTGCCAACACATGGGTCCAATATAAAAGCGGATTAACATCAACAAAAATCCGTGATCTTGCTATCGACCGGATGAATCCGAATGTTCTGTATGTCGCAACCGAAGGAGGCGGCATTTTCAAGTCTATCAATCAAGGAATGGAATGGATTCCTATGAATGTCGGATTAACAGATCTCGATGTCCGGACTATTACAACCGACCCAACCAATCCCAGTATGGTGTATGCCGGTACCAAATCCTCCGGTGTGTTTAAATCCGCGAATGGAGGCGTCAATTGGTATCAATCGAATTTTGGTATAATGGTCAATGAAATTCGAACCGTCGTCATTAACCCGGTTTCTCCGCAAACCGTTTATGCAGGAACCTGGGGCGGGGGAATATATAAATCGGATAACGGCGGGGCCAACTGGCAATTAAAATCAAACGGATTGGGTGACTGGTTGATAAAATCAATAGCTATCGATCCAACTAAATCTCATGTTTTGTA